>JAAZOC010000098.1 GCA_012797935.1 Candidatus Microgenomates bacterium
AAGAGATGATAGAAGAAGACATTCATATATTCTAGGACAAACAGGTACTGGTAAATCATGGCTAATGGCCAGAATGATATTGCAAGATATATACAATGGAGATGGTTGTTGTTTTATTGACCCTCATGGTCAAACTGCAGAAATGATACTAGAAAGAATTCCACCAGAGAGGGCAGAAGATGTTATATACTTCGATGCTGGTGATTTTGAAAGACCATTTGGTTTGAATATAATGGAATACTACAATGAACAGCATAAACACCAAGTTGTTAATAGCTTCCTTGCACTCCTTATCCGTCTCTTCGACCCAAACAATCAAGGTTATGCAGGCCCTGCATTCCAACAGGCCGTAAGAAATTCAATGCTAACAGCTATGTCTAAACCTGATTCTACCTTGATTGAAGTAGTAAGAATTTTACAAGATGAAGACTGGGTTATGAACTACTGGTTGCCATTAATTAATGATGATCTTGTAAGAAGATATTGTACAGATCAAGTTGCAAAAACAGACAAGAAAACAAAATCAGAATCGCTCACATATTTCATTTCTAAGTTTGATAAATTTACAACAAACTTGGCAATTCGAAATATAATAGGGCAGTCTAAGTCATCATTCGATTTTAGAGAAGTTATGGACAATGGAAAAATCCTCATAGTTAATCTCTCTAAAGGTAAAATTGGTGATGAGAATATGTCTTTCCTTGGTCTCATACTTGTTCAGAAAATGTTAGCAGCTGCACTAAGTAGGGAAGATATGGAAGAGAGCAAACGAAGAGATTTCTTCTTCTATGCTGATGAATTCCAAAACTTTACTACGGAGGAATTTAACTCAATACTTTCAGAAGCTAGAAAATATAGATTAGATCTAACATTGGCCCATCAGTATATTGGACAGCTTCCAGATAATATTAAAAATGCGGTATTTGGTAATGTCGGTTCGTTATTTATAGCTCGATGTAGTGCTGAAGATGCCAAATTCCTTGAGACTCAGTTTGAATCATATATCACAGCTATGGATATGGTGAATCAAGGACTTGGTCACTACTATGTTAAACTCTTAACAAGGGGATCTTACCCTGCACCTTTCACACTTGATACTCGTTTTGGTCCTCAATTCCCAGAATCGGGATTCGATTTACCAGTGAACAAAGAAGTAGCAAAGATAATAAAAGAACTATCCAGAAGGAAGTATGGTAGGGATGTTGAAGTTATCAATCAAGATATAAAAATGAGATCTCAGCTAGATCAACAAGAAGAAAAACCAGTAGAGAATTCACCGTTCCCTGGTATAGGGCTTTAAAACTCTTCTAATATTGTTAAACATTTGATAGAATCATCTTTATCGGGAGTATAGCTCAGTTGGTTAGAGCGCGGTTCTTATAAAGCCGTGGTCGATGGTTCGAATCCATCTACTCCCATATTTCTCAAAGGTTAAGGTCGTGAAATTTCTCAGGATTATTTTTCAATATGAAGACTAAAGATCCTTTAGGTTCTTCTCTTCATCTGACTGCATCTTTACGAGATTCAAATACTTTTCTGTTGTTGATAATCTCTTGTGTCCAACTAACTTTGATACAGTTACTAAACTTACACCATTTGAAAGGTGATGTGCGATAAATGTATTTCTTAAGTCATTAACTTTTGCATTCTTTATTCCTGCTTTTTCAAAAGCCTTATCTATAGCAGTTCTGATATTCCTTACTAACAATGGTCTCCCATTCTTTGTAACAAAGATAGTATCTTCTTCTGTCTCTGGTCTAATCTCAATATATTCATCGATAGCTTTCTTTGCAGATTTGTTTAAAGGCACCTTTCTAGAAGGGTGACTTCCATATGCTTTTATATATAAGAAATCAATCTTGTTATCTTTTGATTTTCTAATATCATCTAGTGTTAAACCTGCTAATTCTCCAATTCTGATACCAGTTTGTAACAAAATCTCTACGATTGAATATAATCTAATATCAACTCTACTTACATCTCTCAATGCTCTGTATTCCATTTCTGTTAAAACTCTAGGAGGTTTTGTTTCAAATCTTGGATGAGCAAGCTTCTCTGATACATTATCTGTAATGTATGAATTCTCTAGTAAGTATCTAAAGAAAGTTCTTGTACTATTTATTTTTCTTGAAATACTCTTTGGGGTGTAGTTGTTGTCCTGTAGATTTTGTTTATATCTTTCTAGATCTTCTGTCTGAACTTTTGACAAAGAACTAATTCCATCTCTAGAAAAGAAATTTAAAAGCTGTTCAATATCTTTAGCATATGCAATAACTGTTGCCTCAGACCTGTTTTTTGCTTTCAAATCATTAATGAATAATGTGCTTCTCTCTTTAAATTCTGGGTTATTTATTTCGCTCACTTTTATTTTGCGTTATTAATTTATCGCAGTTTTGTATATGTAGAAAAATTATATCACCTCACAACCACAAGGGCAATAATAATTGTATATAGGTTGTTTGAATGGGTGATGGTATGATGTATATAATCAATATATGGATAGAGTCATTTTTAGAGAAAAAAGAGAAGAAATATCAGCGAATAATAGTATCGAGATTGAAGGTTTGTTAAACAATATTCCTGCTAAAATTCTCTTCATAGTTATATCTGGTTTTCTTTTTTACAATGTGTTTCATTCTGTAAGAATTACAATTCAGAAGTTGGAAATACTAAAACAAGCTAGATTAGAAGTAGAGTCATTGAGATTGGATAATTTGGAATTGGCTCTTAATCTTGAAAATATGCAGTCTCTTGAATATGTAGAAGTACAGGCAAGAGATAGGTTAAATTTTGGTAGTAAGAATGAATATGTTTTTGTAATACCTGAAGCATCTCTTGATGAAGCGAAGAATAATCTAGATGAGTTGTTTGCAGAGAATGTTTCAACTGAGAAAAAGGAAACATATCGAGTTTGGTTGGATTTTGTTTCAAAGGGAATTTGAATAAATACTTTTATTTAGGTATAATCTCTCACACAGTCGATATCGCGGGGTAGAGCAGTGGAAGCTCGTCAGGCTCATAACCTGGAGGTCGTCGGTTCGAGTCCGACCCCCGCAACCATTGGAAAATTTCTTCTCTTGTGCTAAAATCAGCTCTGTTACTAAATTTTCATTAAATCAAATATGCCATTAACAGATCAGCCAGTAAAAGGTATGTATTTGCTTGAAGAAAACAGAATATTTCTTTTGCAAGACAGAAAATTAAAAACTCAAGGTAGACAAGGTGGACTTTTAATACTAAAGATGAAAGCTTTAGATAATGGTCAAATCATTACAAAAACAATTAAAGCTGGTACCAAAGTAGAGTATGTACATCCAGAAATGAAGGAGATGCAATATCTCTATTCAGATGCATCAGGAGCATATTTCATGGATTCTTCAACTTACGAAACAGTTAACATTTCTTCTGAGATATTAGGCCATTACATCCATTTCTTGAAAGAGGGAGAAAGTGTTTTGGTAATGGTATATGAAGGAAAAGTCCTAACTATCAAAGAAAATCCAACAGTGGTATTAGAAGTTACAGAATCAACAGATGCTGTAAAAGGTAATACCTCTAGTTCTGCAACAAAGCTAGTAACTGTTGAAACAGGTTACAAAATACAAGTTCCACTCTTTGTAAAGACTGGTGATTTGGTTAAGATAAATACAGAAACAGGAGAATACTCTGGAAAAGCAAATTAAATAGGTTTCCAGCTTCTTGTTTGATATAATAGATGGCATTGAATTGGTGGGATAGCTCAGTCGGTTAGAGCATGGGATTCATAAACCCAAGGTCGGTGGTTCGATTCCACTTCCCACCATATTTTTACATTACCAATCTTGATATGAAATCCAAAAAGAAAGAAGCTAAAGAATATGTCGTTGATATTAGAAGATTACCAAAAGCAAGAGGAATAAATATTACAAATATAATCATATTGATTGCTGTTGGTGTTCTTTTTTCAATTGGTTTTTACATTTTTAGAGTACTTGGTTCTAATGGTGAAGAAGTTTCTGTTAGCCAAATTGTTACAGATATTTCTGATAAAAAGTATGAAAAGATACTTCTAAAAGATGATATGGTAATTATTGAATACAAAGGCCAAGTTGAGGGAAAAGAT
>JAAZOC010000014.1 GCA_012797935.1 Candidatus Microgenomates bacterium
AATGAATATAATTTTGAGAAAAGAGAACTTGGAACAGCACTTACAGCATTAGCAGGTCCTGTATCAAATATACTCATGGCAGTATTGATGGGAATTATGAATTTCATTTTCAAACCTGATATGAGTAGCATTATTGGCTCATTCCTTTTTACATTTACACTAATCAATTTAGCTTTGGCATCATTTAACCTCATTCCAATCCCTCCGCTAGACGGTCATAAAATAGTAAGAGCTATATTACCAAAGAGATTAAAATATTACTGGGAAAGTTTAGAGAAATACTCCATATTTCTGGTAATCTTACTAATATTACCAATCTTGCCAAATGGATCACTCGCCTCTCTTTTCATTTCTTCAATAATTTCCAAATTTTTAGCATTATTGGGCTTCATTTAGACCGTCGTTATAGGTCTAAATATATTTGTATTACAACATATTCTCGATATATAATGTATTGCTCTAGTGGGAGAAAAAAGTGGTTTCATAGCTCCATACTAAAGAGCTCGGGATCCCACAAATCGCTTGACTCTGTGGAGCCAAGTTGAGGGAACCCACTTAATTGTCAGAGCTCTATGATTCCGCTTCCTGCTAGAGCATTTTTATCCCTTGTATTGATTATCTTTGTCAAATATAATAAACTTCACTTGGTCAATGCCGAAGTAGCTCAGTTGGTCAGAGCAACTGTTTTGTAAACAGTAGGTCGAGAGTTCGAATCTCTCCTTCGGCTCCAGTTATGCAGAGGTGGCGGAGTGGTCAAACGCATTGGACTGTAAATCCAACTCCTTCGGGATACACAGGTTCAAATCCTGTCCTCTGCAAACCTATCTAAATTTACTCATAGCTGTCATGAGTGATTCATTTGGTGTGGTAATATTTGTGATATCAGCCCTACTCTCTCTTTTAGTAGCTGCTGGGGCGATATATTTCATTTTCTACCTTGTAAAAAACAAGGACAAAGGTATAAAGATAACTACAGATTCATTACTTAAAGTATATCTCTACTTGATTTCATTCATTACCCTACTTGTTGCAGTTGGTGGGGCTTCAGTATTTTTGAATTCAGCACTTTCTTACAAATTTGGAATTCCTTTTTCATTCAAACTTGCAGAAACTAATGTATATTACGACAAAGAGATTGTAGAGCCTGTTGAGAAAGACTATGTGCAACCAGAATGCTACACAGGAGAAGTAACCGAAATTGCAGGACAGAAAGTGTGCTTTAGTAAAGAATCTCAAAAGCAAGGATTTGTGAATGGGTTAACAATTGCAATTTCAATGATTGTTCTTTTCTTGATACACAGATTAGGTATATTTATGTCTGAAAAGAAATCAGTACTCTTCTGGTTAAAGAAAACATATACATTTGTATCATTAATTGTATTTAGTATTGTAGGTGTAGTCACAATTCCAATTGCAGCATATCAACTTTCTACATATGCATTCTCTAGACCAGAGGATGTAACTTTGATAGACCCTCCAGGTCTTGCACTTTCAATTGTAATCTTTGTATTGCCAATATGGATATACTTCTTGGTAAGTACAATGAGATTACAGGAAGAAAAATAGTAGAAGATATAGTATAATCAATCTCGTCGCTGGATTAGCTCAGTTGGTTAGAGCACATTCATGGTAAGAATGAGGTCCTGAGTTCGACTCTCAGATCCAGCTCCACTCAACGAGGACAGACCTAGGCCTGACCCTCCGATATTCCGAAATCACACACCCACAACAAAAAGGCTTTCAAGAAGGTGAATTCAAACCAAGCTATCATTCTTTTTAATATGGGGACAGATCTAGGCCTGACCCCGATTAAACCATTTGACCTTCCCAACTTTTTCCAATATAATACGAAGTATTTCCCATAATATACTAATTTTGATCCCTGAGGAAAATATGGCTAAAGTAAAAAGAGATATGCTAGCTTTTAAATGTGAGAAATGTGGAGAAAAGAACTACACAGCATTTAAAACCAAAAATATCAAAGAAAAAATGGAGACAAAAAAGTACTGTCCAAAGTGCAAGGCACATACAGTACACAAGGAGACTAAAATAAAGTAAACCGCTCTTTACCTAATACGGGCCCATAGTTTCAATGGTAAAATAGCGGTCTCCAAAACCGTGGTTCTCCGTTCGAATCGGAGTGGGCCTGCCAAAAAACACATATTATGAATATATTAAAAAATATAATAACAGAACTAAAAGAAACCAAATGGCCATCGAAGAAAGAGATCCTTCAGATGACAGTATATACAGTAATATTATGTGGTATACTTGCAGCCATTATGGTAGGACTAGATCTTGTACTATTTGAAATACGAGACTGGTTTCTTAATATTTAATTGAAAAAAAATGACAAAAGAAACAAAGAACAAAAAAGAAAACCCAAATGCAAAGTGGTATGTCTTAAATATTAGAACAGGATACGAAAACAGTATTCAAAAAGAAATTAAACAGAGAGCAGAAGCAACAGGAATGGATAACCAGATCTTAGAAATATTGGTACCAGTTCAGAAGAAAATCTTTGTTAAAAAAGGAAAACAAGATATTAAGGAAGAGAAAATCTTCCCTGGATATGTATTAATAAAGATGGAATTGGACAATAAAACTTGGGATCTTGTTCAAAACACAGAAGGTCTTAGAGGTTTTGTAAAAACAGATAGATATCCAAAGCCATTACCAGAATCAGAAGTTAAAGCTATTACAAAATTCATGGAAATAGAACAACCTTCTTACCAGTCTTCATTCAGTGTTGGAGAAGCTGTTAAGATTACAGAAGGTGCATTTGCAGATTTCATCGGAAGCGTACAGGAAATTGATACTACTAAGGGTAAGATAAAAGTCCTCATCTCATTCTTAGGCAGAGAAGCACCGGTGGAGTTAGAACTATCACAAGTAACAAAACTTTAATTGAACTTTAAACAAATATGGCAAAACCAATTAAAAAAGTAATCAAGATCACAATACCAGCAGGAATGGCTACAATGGCACCTCCAATAGGTCCTACCCTAGCCCCTTACGGTATCAATACTCAAGATTTTTGTGCTCAATTCAACGAGAAAACAAAAGAAAATAATGGAATATTGACACCTGTAGTATTAACAATCTTTGATGACAGATCCTTTTCATTCATCCTAAAAACTCCTCCTACTTCAGAGTTGATTAGAAGAGAATTGAAGATAAAGAAAGGTTCTGAGAAACCAAACTTAAACAAAGTTGGAAAACTTTCAAAAGAACAAGTATTAAAAATTGTAGAAGTAAAAATGCCTGACTTGAACACAACCGATCCAGAACAAGCTGCAAAAATAATTGCAGGGACTGCAAAACAGATGGGTGTAGAAGTTGAACTTTAATTAATTAACGAAATAAATATGAAAAGAGGAAAAAAACATATCAAAATAACAAAAGATTTGGATAGAAACAAATCATACTCTTTGTTAGATGGAATTAAAAAAGCAAAATCTCTCTCCTACTCTAAGTTTGTAGGTACTTTAGAATTACATGCAGATGTAAAATTACCTAAAGACAAAGATCCTAAATCTGTAAAAGGTGCAGTTTCTTTACCACATGCAAGTGCAGTAAAAGAAGTAAAAGTTGCAGTTTTTGCTACTCCTGATAGAGATGAAGAAGCAAAGAATGCAGGTGCAGATATCGTAGGAATGGATAAATTGATGAAAGATATCAAAGAAGGAAAAATAGAATTCGACATTGCAATCGCAACTCCATCTGTAATGCCTAAAATTGCTGTTTTAGGAAAAGAATTAGGCCCAAAAGGACTTATGCCTAATCCAAAAAACGGAACAGTAACAGAAGATTTAGCATCAGCTATAAGTGAATACAAAAAAGGTAAACAAACTTTTGTATGTGATGCTTCTGGAGTTATACATATGAATGTTGGCAAACTTGATCTAGAAGATGAGAAATTAGTTGAAAATATTCATACTGCAATTGATGCTATATCCGATGTTGTTGGAAAACCACATGAACAGATGCTTCAAAGATTACACTTAGCACCTACAATGGGACCAAGTGTAAAGATAAATTACAGTAGAGAATAATCACTTTACTCTAAATAGAAATTGAGGACCCCTACCAAGGGGTCTTTCTTTTTATATTTACAAAACTTAAAGTATCCTATAGAATACAACCTGTCTTTGCTCTTTAGGGAAATAAAAAATACAGGAGAGAACTTCATGGCCAAAACGATAAGCATTAACGGTAAAAACTACTCCTTATTGGTAGATTTAGTTGATGGAAAATTACTACAAGAATCCTCTTCAAGGGAAGTATTCTTGCACCTACCAAAACTTGATGAAATGATCAAGTTAGAGATTCACGAAGGCGAAGAAAAGCTGAAAGTTACAACAGCAGCCAAATCGAGAATCTTCATAGGTGGAATAGAATTGGGAAAGAAAGTTGGTTCAGACACTCAAAGTTCCAAACTAGACCAAAAGTTCAACAACACAGTCTATGTTAAAAGGAATGGTAGATCTATAATTCTTGTAACCAACAGGAGTTATGAACTCGAAAGTATCTGCATCGCCCAATTCGGATAAACCATCCCACAACCCTAAAGAAAAAGACAAAAGTGAGTCTAGTAGAGAATGCTGGAAAGCAACCTAGGAGCATTTCAGCTTCAATATCCCCTACTAGACTCACTGGCAACACCTTTACAAATCCCACTACAAAAGATAAAATCATACCCTTGTTCTTAAAATTCAAAAAGGAGAAAGAAATCAATGAGATTGTATACCGTTGCAGGAATCAAGCGATTCACATACCAAAAAAGCATTTTCATTTTTATTTCTCAAGATCCTGAAACTGGGATCATCCTTGCCAAAAGGGAAGGAAAGAAATACAGTTTCCAGGAAAAAGACGGCCAATTAATCCGCCTTAAATAAGAGACAAGAGTGAGTCTAGTATAGGAATGCCACAAAGGCAAAAAACCAAATTGGCTTCATACTAGACTCACTGACAACACCTTCTTTTGCAAATTTCATCAACATGGTATAAAATTCCTTAGCAACACAAGCTTGTTGCTCATTATCAAGAAAGAAAAAGGAGAGTTAAGATGAATTCTTCAGACATAGGGTTCAAGTTCCCACAAGACTTCTGCGAGGTTTGCCCTTGCAAAGAAAGAAGGACAACTGGCATTTGTCCTGGAGAAAATCATCCAGAACGATTCATAAAAAAATTAGACCCAACACTCCAAGAAAAAGCCTACATGGCAGTATTAGCCCAGGAGGGTTTGGAAGAGTAACTATTTGTTCTAAAAAGCAACGAACTTGTGCAAAAAAGAGAGAATGGTAGATTTCCATTATGTATCATATACCATTCTCTCTTGACCCTCCCCTCTTCTACTGATATAATCGCCCTAGTATTCTACCAAAGAAACAAGGTATAAAAATAAATCCTTGCGAGGTAAGTATTAAATCCTAATTAATTAAAAACAAATAACCATGTCTAAAACTCGTATACAAAAGACAGAGTTACTTAACGATTACAAAAAGATCCTTGAAGAAAAAGCAGGATATTTTTTGGTTAACTCTGACAAAACAAATACATCTACTATAACTAAACTAAAAATTCAGTTAAGAGATGCAAATGCTAACTATGCAGTTGTTAAAAACAGTATATTTAAAGTAGCATTACAAGAAACTAACCAACCTCTTCAAACACAAGAGATAGAAGGTCCAACAGCAGTAATATTTTTTGACGAAGATCCAACAGTACCAGCAAAATTAGTAAAACAGGCACAAAAAGAGACATCTCTTTTGAATGCAAAAGGTGGTGTTTTTGAAGGAGAATTCCTCTCAGAATCAAGAGTAATGCAATTAGCAGAAATTCCTTCAAGAGAAGTACTACTTTCACAATTGGTTGGTACATTGAATGCTCCTCTATCCGGCTTTATGAATGCAGTTACTGGAAATGTAAGAGGATTAACTATGGTTCTTAAGGGCATATCTGAAAAGAATGCTTAATTAGATACAAATACTTAATTTAATATATATACAAAAATGGCAGAAGAGACAAAAAACTTACCAGAATTAACAGAGAACGGAACAAAAGTTCTTGAAATGGTAGAGAAAATGTCAGTTTTAGAGCTTGCTGACCTTGTAAAGGTTATGGAAGACAAGTTTGGAGTAAGTGCAGCAGCACCTGTTGCAGTAGCAGCAGTAGCAGCAGCTCCAGCAGAAGAAGTAGAAGAAAAATCTACTTTTGACCTTGTTCTTAAAGCAGCAGGAGCTAACAAGATCGGTGTAATCAAAGCTGTAAGAGAAGTTACAGAATTAGGCCTTAAAGAGGCTAAAGATCTTGTAGAAGCAGCACCACAGACCGTTAAAGAAGGTGTAGCAAAAGCTGATGCAGAAGCAATGAAAGCAAAATTCGAGGAAGCAGGAGCAACCGTAGAATTAGTATAATTGCAGAAAGATTAGACTAATTAACACCTAGCAGAAATGCTAGGTGTTTTTTTATGAAAAACCTTACAACCTAGAGATCTTGAGCAATTTGTTTGAAAGAAGTATAATCTTCTTGAATCTGCCAATAAAAACTATCTAAGATATAACGTTAAAAACTATGGAATATACACCTCTGACAGAGTGGATATTGAAGCACGGGATATCGCAACAGACATTAGAGCTATTTGTAATAATAACAATACTAGCAACAATCATTAGTATATCTAGATATATATTTGGCTCAAAAACATATGGTATTTATGCACCAATCATACTAGCAATATCATATTCTTACACAGGTTTTAGATATGGATTAGCGATAACATTTGTTGTAATTGCAACTACTCTACTCTCTTACTCAATATTAAAAAGAATTAGAATGCACTACATAACTAGAATAGCAATAAACTATTGCCTACTCTCAATCGCCTTAGTAATTGCTCTTCTAGTGATTAACAAGTACGGACTAGGATTAGAGAATATGGCAAATATACCCTCTCTGGCAGTCATCTCCATTGCAGCTCTCTCTGATTTTTTCATAAAACAGTTTGTCCAAAAGTCATTCAGATCATCAATAGCTATACTTTTCAACACAATGGTAATAGCTTCAATTGGGTGGTATGTAATAACTAGAGATATCATTACAGCATATACAATTAACAATCTTTGGATAATCCCTCTACTCATAATCCTTAATATTGTAATTGGACAGTTTAAAGGACTTAGAGTAAAAGACCTCTTTAGATTTAGCTCAATATTACAAGACAAAGAAAATGTTGCAAAGTAATAGAATAAAAGAAGTCTTAGGATTAAACAGAAGAAATCAAGAGTATGTTCGTCCATACAATCCTCCTTCTGCGAAAAGAATTGCAGATAATAAAATCCTTACTAAGAAACTACTTTCAGCAGAAGGAATCAGTACCCCTTCTGTATACAAATTAATAAAGAATAAAAAACAACTTCAGTTTTTAGACTGGGAATCACTACCAAAAAGTTTTGTAATAAAACCAAACCAAGGAACAGGTGGAAATGGAATAATTGTCTTCTATGGCAAGAAGAAAGGTGAAAACTCATGGATAAGACCAAATGGTACGACAATGTCACAAAAAGATATTACCCTACATATAGAAAATATACTTGAAGGAAGATTCTCCATGGGAGATCGAAGCGACATTGCAATCATTGAAGAAAGAGTAAGAACAGATCCTCTACTTAAGCAGTATTCATACAAAGGAGTTCCTGATATTAGAATCATATGTTTCAACGGTGTACCAATAATGGCAATGACTAGAATCCCTACCAAGAGATCAAATGGTACTGCGAATTTGCACTCAGGTGCAATATGCACAGGTCTTGATATTAGTACAGGAATTACAACTAATTCCATGCAAATGAATACTAAAAGCATATTTAGCGATACCTACGAGGGTATAGAATATACAACAGATCTCAAGGTAAACAAGAAACTAAGTGGAATACAAATACCAGATTGGGACGAAATTCTAACAATTGCCCTAAAGTGCCAAAAGGCAAGTAAACTTGGATATATAGGTGTAGACATCGCCCTAGATGCTGAAAAGGGCCCGGTTGTATTCGAATTAAATGCAAGACCAGGACTTGGAATACAAGTAGCAAATCAGGCTGGGCTAAGATCGAGATTAGAAAGAATCAAAGGGCTAGAAATCAATAGTATCAAACATGGAATTAGAGTAGCTAAAAATCTTTTCGGAGGAGAAGTAGAAGAAAGTATTGAAACTGTTAGCGGAAGAAAGGTGGTAAGTATTACAGAAAAGATACTTCTCTACAACAAAAAAGCTAATTTACAAAAAACTGTAAAAGCATCTGACAAAGAGATCGCAACAGCCTTCATGGATACAGGAATACAAAGTTCTAGAATATCCGTTAGTCTTGCAAACAGACTCGGCTTTATCGATACAATAAAATACTTCAACTCCTTAAATATTCCTAAGAAATTTGATACATTGAAAGATGCACAAACATACATAGATGATAATGAGACATTGATCAAAAACGAATATATAAAAAGAGTTGCAAAAATAATAGAAGATGGAATAATAAAAATAAGACCTGTAATTGAAGTGAAAACAAAGATATCGGGCGATACACAAGACATAGAGATGATCATTACAGAAGATCTTGAATATCTTGTAGTTATTGGAAGAAATAACTTGAAAGGCTACCTAATTGATACAAGTAAAACATTTTAAATGAAAACATATTCTGAATATTTAAAAGAGGCTGGCAATGTACACTTAGCATACTATGTTGAAGCTGCAGACATATTAGGGATAAAATATTCAATTATAGTACCAAAGCTAATTGCCTTATTTGAATACCAGAACAAACATTGGTTCATAATTAATACTGTAACCCCCCTAACCTCTTCTTCAAGTGCAACAATATGTAAAAGAAAACAACTTACAAACCAAGTATTAAGCAGATATGGCATTTCAGTACCATATCAAGAGAATATATCTAGTGCTGTAGATGCAATAAAGTTCTTTAATAAATACAAAGATATTGTAATAAAACCTACACAGCAACTTGGTGGGCACGGAGTTTCCATATTACCACAGAATGAAGATGAAGTAATAAAAGCATACAATATAGCTTTAGAAAGCTCTCACTCAAAATCAGCAAGTAAAGTACTAGCAGAAGAATTCATAAATGGAGAAAACTACAGATTCTTAGTTGTCGGAAACAATGTTATAGGTGTCGTCAGAAGAAAGTCTGCTCATATTATCGGCAATAGCAAAAACACTATAAGAGAGCTGATACAAAAAGCTAATAAAGAAAGGGAGGAAAGGCTTTTAATGCCAATAGTCGTAGACAATGAAGTAGAATTAAAATTAAAAAAAGATAATTTAAACATGGACTCTGTTCCTGAAGAAGGAAAACAGGTAATATTAAGATACAACTGCAACCTGACAACAGGTGGAACTACTGAAGAATGCATTAAAGAAGTACATGACTACTACAAACAAATGGCAGTAAAAGCAGTTAAAGCTGTAGGCTCTGAATTTGGAGGTGTTGATATAATTGCAGAAAACATATCAAAACCTTCGAAATCAGCAATCAACGAAATAAATTACAATCCAGGACTAAGATTGCACTACAAAGTAGATAAAGGAGAAAGTACAAAAGTAGCAGTCCCAATAATGGAATATATCAGAGATAAATATTTAAGTTTGTAAAAAGAAAATAATGGAGAAAGTACAAGTACTACAAGGACTCAATCTAGAAGCGGATCTTTCCACTATAAAAATAAAAGTAAACAAAACAGAAGAGTTAATACAATTACTCAAAACAATAAAAGCATACCACCCGATATTTACCAGTGAATACTTCTTTGAAGAAGGTACTCTAATCATTAGATCAAACATTCCTTTCTTCTGGAAAGATATAGCAGAAACACTTGTAAAGCTTTCAAAGGAAGAGATTACATATGAAGAGGCAAAAGATATCTGCAATACAACAATAAAAGAAAGACTCTCTTCGATGACTACGATTCCTCTACTCCATGCTACACACAAGTTAGGATTAGAAACAACTCCAACAATACTTAAAGACAACAGAGTTGAATATACAAAATCTTACAACAGGCACTATACTTTAGGAACAGGTAAAAATTCTCACATAATCTATTCAATTTCTTCAAGTAAAGATTCTAAGATTGCAAAAGAAATACAGAAAGATAAATGGTCTTCAAATTTAATGATTGAGAGACTAGGCTTGCCTATTCCAAAATGGGAAGTTGTAGATAACATATCTGATATTGAAAGAATTTGGTCAAGATATCAGAAACCAGTAGTCATAAAACCAACAGGTTTAGTTGGAGGCCACGGTGTTGTTCTCGGAATAGATTCGTTAGAAGAAGCAAAGAAAGCTTTTAAATTCGCAAAAGATGCTTGCAAAGAGAATATTGGTAAAGATTGGCAACAAAAGATAATGATTCAAGAGCAAATAAAAGGTGAAGATTACAGATTGCTTGTAATAAATGGCAAATTAGAGATAGCAACAAAAAGAATTCCTGCATTCATAGTTGGAGATGGGAAGCATACAATTGAAGAAATAATAATCGAAACAAATAAAGACCCAAAGAGAGACATAAGCAATCCTTCTCATACTTTAAAACCAATAATAATAGACCAACCATTAAAAGATTATTTGAAACAACAAGATTTAACTCTTAAATCAGTACCTCAAAAAGACCAACAAATACAAGTACGAAAAGTAGCAAGTATGAGTCAAGGTGGAATTACTGAAGATTTTACAGAAAAAGTAGGACCGGAAATTAAGCTCATAGTAGAAAGTATCGCCTCCTCTATTCATGCCTTTGCACTAGGTGTAGATGTTATGTGCCAAGATCTCTCAAAGCCACTTACTAAAGAAAATGGTGCAATTTTGGAATACAACACAATGCCAGAAGCATATTTAAATACATATCCTGTAATTGGAGAATCAAGAGAATATGTATTCGAAAAATATATCAAAGCACTCACAGAAGGAAACAAAACCAAACAAATAGTTGTTGTTGGCAATCCTTCTGAAGATATACCTACTCTACTCAAGCAAAAATCTTTCTTTAGGTCATATCTTGACAGTAAAGATGTTGTTGGAGAATACAGAAATGGAGATATCATAATCAATGGTTTAGACATAAATAAAGGCCTAGAGAAATGGCAAGCAATTGAAGCTCTTAAGGTAAATGCTTCCCTTGATGTCATTATAATACATCACAGGGACTGGGAAGATGTAAAAGAAACAGGTTTAGGATTCAACAGAATTAATATGTTAATAGTCGAGAAAAAGATGACCGATAGCAAAGAGTTCTCATTAATAAAAAGATTAAAGAGAAAAGGTTACATAAATAAAATTAAAATAATATAAAAATGAAATACCTCATTATAGATAAAAGACAGAGAGTTGAAGTAGCAGGTATGGGCGAAATTCCTACAGCTTCTGCTAGATTAATCGAAGAATTAGATAAAAAGAATATTGAATCTGACTTTGTTTATAATGATCAATTAGAATTTCTTTTCCAAGATGGAAATACAAATATAAAGGTAGATGGGAAAAATATTACAGATTACACACATATAATTTTTAGAGGACATGCTCTACATAATGACAGAGAGTATCATTTTAAGAGATATATTATCGATTTCATTGATGATTACAACAAGAATAACCCAGACAAAAAGATTCTTGTACAAAACTCTGAAGCTATAAAAAGATTCCCATATTACAATAAAATAGCAATTGCTCAACTTTGCTCCTTAAATAATATACCTCACTTCAACACATATTTCAGAACTGATGGAGATTATTCAAAAGAAAGAGATATGCTTAAAGAATATCCATTAATAACAAAAGAATATGCGGGAGTAAATAGAGTTGAAATTGTAGATGGTAAAGAAAAAATAAAAAAGAATGTATTCAAGCTAGATTCTGATTCAGATTTTAAACAAGAAGGACTTGATGGTCAGGATACATCTTCATATTTTTTACAGGAATTTTCAGATGCAGGAGAAGATTACAGAATATTTGTTAAATGTGGAAAGGTAATAGCTGGTTGGAAAAGGAAGGCATCTGATGGTTTTATGACTGTAAGTAAGGGTATTTACGAGATGTACAATGAACCAGAAGAAGAGATAAAAGTAATAGCAGAAAAAATGGCAAATGTTCTAGATGCAGACTTTATGGCTGTAGACTTTATGTATATCCATGGCAAACCACATATTCAAGAAATAGGTTTTCACCCAGGATACAAAGCATACGAGACAAAAATAGAAAATGGTACACCTGTAAATATTGCAGAAGCAATAATTACTGCTTTTAAAGGAAATTAAATACCAGCTTTTTTGAAGATATCATTCCACATTGATTTGGATGGAACTATTTGTGGCTTAGAGATTAACCCCTCCTCTACCCACTCACATTGTTTAAATCCTATTTTACCAGCATAAAGCAAGGCATAAAGACTTGGTTGAGCATCCAATTTCTTTAATACTTTCCTAAATCCTCTAAAGTAACAAATATCTTTCGTATATATACCTGGTTCTCTAGTATCAGACATGCCTCTCTTCACCCTATAGGTCACATCAAATGCTGAATACTTAGGTAAAACACCCAATAAACTATTATACAAAGTTCTAAAACTCATATTCTCCCCAACTGTTATAGCGTAAACCATAGCAGCCTTATTTCTTAACCATTTCTCTGTTAACAATCCCATATTATATTCATTCCAAGTTGCCAAACCTTCCTCAACATCCAAATAGTCAACTAAATTAGGTCTGCTTAAAGCTTCAAAACCACTATTCAAACCATTATGTGCTCTTAAAACATGAGTACCAACTTCATGTACAATAGTCTTCCTTAATTTAAACTTACTCCTTTCAATATCACCATCTACTAGGACTTGTTTAGTCTTAATACCTACTTTAACGCCATTTGATGCAATATTGATAGATTCACTTACACCCCAACCTTCTAACCCTAACTCATTAAAAACAATACCAAAAATCTTCTCAATCTCTTTATATTGAAGAACTTCTCCTTTATCTAAACGTTTTTCATCTACAACATTATATTTATCAACCTTTCCCCTCAAAACCCTACATGCATTTCTAAACAACTTAGCACTAGGAACTCCATATCTTCTCTTTGAGATTTCAGTAAACAGATCATTCTTACCCACAGCATGCATTAAATCATTCGCTTCTCTTTTTGATTCAATTAAATCTATGTAAAAACTAGAAATTCTAGGATCGACATCAATAATTTCTTCGAGCTCAGAAAGCTTATTAAGAATATTTGCATTATTGTTCTTTACAATCCTGTATTCAAATTTTGGTTCATATGTGTCAGATTCAAAGAATTTCTTTTTTTCAGATTCTAAATTTGTTGGAGTAAAAACAAGTCCAGTAGGAATTCTAAGTTCATTTAACAATTTGGAGACCTCTTTTAACTCCATCTTCTTCTTTCTTTTTACGAATAGATCCATAGTTAAAGAGTATATACTATTTATTACCTTCTGTAATCTCTATTAAATGAAAAACTCCTCTCTCCAGAGGCTATTAATTCCAAAGCAATTCCAGTACCTTTTGCTACACAAAAGATTGGATCATCAGCAACATAACAAGGGACATTTGTTGCTCTTGAAAATAACTTATCAATATTTCTTAACTTTGCAGTACCACCACTCATAACTATTCCCCTGTCAATAATATCGGCCGATAGTTCAGGAGGTGTTTTTTCTAAAACATTCTGAATTGATTTAATTATACTTCTAAGAGGAAATTCCAATGCTTTTGCAACATCATTAGAATTAACAACGATTGACTTTGGCATTCCAGCACCAACATCTCGACCTCTAACTTCTAATTCTTTTGGATCTTTAACCTCAACAGCAGAACCAATAGTCATCTTAATATTTTCAGATGTCTGCTCACCAATTAAAAGGCCTTTCTTTTTCCTCATATATGAGATTATATATTCATTTAAGGCATCTCCTGCAACTCTCAAAGATTCATATCCGACAATACCATCAAGAGACATCACTGCTATCTCTGCAGTACCACCTCCCATATTAATAATCATATTTCCTGAAGAAGTATTAATAGGTAAACCAGCACCTAAAGCAGCAAGAAGTGGTTCAGGCATCAAGGTTATGCTCTTTGAACCAACTGCATTTGCAGCTTTGTACACAGCTCTCTCCTCTACTGAAGTAATACCAGCTGGAACACTAATTACAACATCTGGTTTAAAGAATCTTGATTTACCTAACGCTTTATCATAAAAATGCCTAAGCAAAGCCTCAGTTACTCTAGAGTCTGCAATAACACCATTTCTAAGAGGTCTTTTTGCAATAATATTGTCTGGAGTCTTACCAATCATCTCCTTTGCTTCCTTGCCAACTGCAATAACTGTAAAAGTATTCACATCTATTGCAACAACTGTTGGCTCTGTTAAAACAATACCTTCACCTTCTACAAAAGCAACTGAGTTTGCTGTACCTAAGTCTATTCCTAGCTTTTTTCCAAACATAATATTATCTATGAAATCTATATTAATTTTTAAAATTCAAAAGCATTGCCTCTTTCATACTATCAGCCACACCTCTAGCTATATTTGATACCTTTTTACTACTTTCAATTGCTCTAGCAAGTAATTCGCCTTTCATCTTTTCTGCTTCCAATCTTCTTTCTCTTATTGGGGTTAGTTTTTCATTCATAACTAAAAACAGCTTTTCCTTAACTTCCATATCTTTAATATTTCCTTTTCTATACATATCTTTCATTTTCTCTACTTCCTCAGTATTAGAGTTAAAAAGGTCATGGTACATAAAGGCAACATTACCCTCTACCTTACCTGGATCTGTAGCATGAATTCTGTTCGGGTCCGTATACACTTTAAAAACTTTCTTTCTCAACTCTTCTTCACTATCGGATAGATATATAGCATTATTTAGGCTCTTCCCCATCTTTTCTGCACCATCAATACCAGGCACATTCACTTCAGTACCAACTAAAGAATCTGGCTCATGTAATAAATTAACCTTATATGTTTTGTTAAACTTCCTAGCTAAATCTCTTGTACTCTCAACCATTGGGACTTGATCTTTTCCAACAGGAACAAGGTCAGCATTCACACACAAAATATCTGCTGTCTGATGTATTGGGTAAAAGAAAAAACCAAGAGGTGTAGAAAGATTAATACCTTTCTGTGCCATTTCTGTTTTAATAGTTGGATTATGTTGAATTTGTTGAACAGTTGCAAAATTAGAAAGATAAATGAATATCTCATGTATCTCCGGCACTTCACTTTGTATAAAGACATTAGCTTTATTAAAATCAAGTCCACAAGCATAATAATCACAAAGTAATTCCTCAATATTCTCTCTAACCTTACCTGGATTATCAAAATTATCAGAAAGAGCCTGAATATTTGCAACAATAACAAACTCCTCATACTCCTCCTGTAATCTTACCCTATTATTGATAGAACCAAGCAAATGTCCAATGTGCAGTCTACCTGTTGGTCTATCTCCTGTTAAAATTCTTTTCTTGTTTTCCATTACGACATATTCTAACAACTTATAACCCATTATGCTATACTTTTGAAATGAAAGATTTCTCCCAAAAATCAAAAGAAAAAATAATTACAATATTACTTCCAATTCTCTCAACAATATTCATATTAGGAATCTCTTTGCTCATATATTTCTTCTCAAAAGGATATAGAATAAATATACCAGAAGGACAAATAACTAAGACAGGAGTCTTAACAGTAAAAACAGATCCTTTAACAGCTTCTCTCTTCATAAACAATGAAAGCTCTGGAAGAACACCAAATAGTAAATCTCTAGACATCGGAGATTATGATGTTTCTGTAAGAAAAGATAAGTATTTTGATTGGAATCAGAAAGTTTCAGTTCAAGAAGAAATCTCTACATTGGTATTCCCTTGGCTTGTTCTAAAAGATCCTGAGAAAACAGAGAAATGGAACTCTTCAAGTACACTCATCTCGTCATGGATAAGTAAAGACTACAATACAATCGTATTTTTACTAAAAGATACAGAAGAAAAATTCACTCTTTGGAATTACAAAGTAAATACATCACTTTGGGATTTCAGTTCAAATCCTTCAGAAATAATCTCACTAGAAAATAATAAGTTTGAATTAACAATATCACCAAATGGGCAATATGCCATACTCAAGCTAACAAGTACACCAGAGAAGATATATATATTAGAGACACAAAAGAGCAACACATTAGAAAATGCGAAAACATTTGATATCTCAAATTACAAGAAATACTCGATAAAGTGGGCAGAAGACAATAACCACATAATTCTAGAATCTTCAAAGGAGATACTTTCCTATGACACTATAAGGCAAAACATATATAAGATTGTAGAAAAAGGTACAGATAAAAAATATATCTGGTCTACGGATAAAGAAGGATTCTTCTACCTCATTACAAACTCTACACAGGAATTTGAAAATTCATATGTATATACATTAAATCAGTACAAGCTAGATGGCACACAACAAAAAACAATTATTGAGAATATTTATCTCCAAAAAGACAAGCAATACATTGACTACTACAGGACAAACGGCTATACATCTACACCATTTACAAATTCAGTAGAAAACACACAAACTGTAGGACAAGTATCAGAGATAAAAGTATTCCAAGATGCCAAAGGAGCAGCAATAAAAACTGAATATGCAACATACTGGTACGATATAAATACTTCTAAATATTTAATGATCTCACCATATTCATTAAATATTCTTGATATAGCACCAGATCAAAAGAGAATACTTTTAACTAGCGATAAAGATCTCTTAGTTTTCACTTTTGATAAAGATGAAGCAGACCACACAGAAGAAATAGGAACAAAAGTAATCCTACAGATTGAGAATACAAAAGATATCAGGTGGATATCAAATTCTACAAATATTTACTTCCAAAAGGACAACCATTTCTACATAGCAGACAAAGCTGGTACAAATCAATACCAAATTATTGATACAACAAACATTAAAAATGCAATAGTAAAGAACTCTAGAGAAAGCATAGTCACATTAGAAGTCGGCACAGATAATAAAGTGTATATAAACGAATACAAAATACACTAAAACGCACCCGGTCGGAATCGAACCAACAACCTACGCGTTAGGAGTGCGTTGCTCTATCCTATTGAGCTACGGGTGCTTAAACTAGGTTAAGGTTCATAGATTTTACCTCAACAACAATAACTATACCATAGATTAAGGATATTCTCACTTACTACAGGACGGTAAATATTATTAATTAATGATATAATAGATGTTGCAAATGACACAGGAATACATAAAAATAAAAGGAGCAAAGGAGAATAATCTTAAGAATATCTCCATTGATATACCAAAGAATAAACTAGTTGTATTAACTGGTGTTTCTGGTTGTGGTAAAACATCTTTAGCATTTGATACACTCTATGCAGAAGGACAAAGAAGATATGTCGAATCTCTTTCCTCCTATGCAAGACAGTTCCTCGGAATAATGAAGAAACCAGATGTTGAATCAATAACTGGACTATCACCTGCAATATCAATAGACCAAAAAACAACATCATCAAACCCTAGATCAACAGTTGGAACTGTCACAGAAATATACAATTATCTGAGACTACTCTATGGGCATATAGGAACACCTCACTGTCCAAAGTGTGGAATTCCAGTTGAATCTCAAACAATAGAAGAAATATCAAAAAAAGTGATCAAGAAGCTCAACCAAACTGAAGACAGAGCCATCATCGTTTCACCAATCATAAAAAACAGAAAAGGCTCATTCAATAACCTCTTAGACAAATTCCTCCAAAAAGGTTTCTTAAGAGTAATAATAGATAAAGAAACATATCTACTAGACGATATTGAGGAAATAAAACTAGACGAAAACAAAAAACATGATATAGATTTAGTGATCGATAGATTGGATCCAAAGACAATGCAGGAAGATGACCTTAAGAAAAGGACAACAGATGCTATCGAATTAGCAACCAATCAATCAGATGGAGAAGTAAAAGTAATCATTGGTGAAGAAGAACTATTCTTCTCAGAAAACAACACCTGCAACAAATGTAATACCTCATATCCAAAAATAACTCCTGCATCATTCTCTTTTAATGCACCAGAAGGAGCTTGCCCAAACTGTTCTGGTTTAGGATATTTAAACGAAATAGACATAAATCTAATTTACAATCCTAAACTTACGATTAAAGAAGGTGGAATATTTCCATGGGGTAATAGAACTACAAAAGACAGCTGGACAACAAGGATACTAGACAGTGTAGCCAAGGAACATAACTTCAAACTTGATGTACCAATTGAGACATATACCAAAGAAATATTTGATTTAATATTCTATGGAATTGGAACTAGAGAATCATACAAAATAATATATACAAACAGATTTGGAAGAACAAGAATTTATGACACACAGTTTGAAGGAGTAATACCAGAGCTACAAAGAAGATACAAAGAAACAACCTCAGATTACTCTAGGATGGAAACAGAAAAATACATGAGTGAGAGACAATGCCCTATATGTTTAGGTAAAAGATTAAAACCATATTCCCTCTCAGTATTAATAAATGATAAGAATATAGACCAGATAAGCAATATGACTGTTTTACAGTTAAAGGAATTTTTAAATAAAATAGAACTATCAAAAGCAAAAGAAAAAATTGCACAACCCATAATAAACGAGATTTCAACCAGACTTAGCTTCTTGATAAATGTTGGTCTTGAATATCTTTCTCTCTCAAGAAAGTCAAATACACTTTCTGGTGGAGAATCACAAAGAATTAGACTAGCATCACAAATAGGAACCGGTCTATCTGGTGTACTCTATGTATTAGATGAACCATCCATTGGTTTACACCAAAGGGACATCTCTAGGTTAACAAAATCATTAAAAGATCTAAAGAATGCAGGGAATTCATTAATAATTGTAGAACACGACCAAGAGACTATGAGACAATCCGACTGGATCGTAGACATGGGACCAAAAGCAGGTAAGCATGGAGGAGAGATAGTTGCTACAGGCACATATGAAGAGATTAAGCAGTCGAATTCTTTAACTGCGAAATACCTCAATAAGGAGCTCACAATAAAGCATCCTGCGAAGACAACACACCCTATAGACATCACTCGCATGATAAAGATTAACAATATTACTACAAACAATTTGAAGAATGTAAATCTAGAAATCCCATTATCTCAACTAATTTCTGTTACAGGGGTATCTGGCAGTGGTAAATCGTCATTGATAGAAAACACACTATTCCCTGCCCTATCAAACAAAATAATGAGGTCAAAACTAGTAGAAGGACAGTATGAATCAGTCGAAGGAATTGAGAATATAGATAAAGTCATTGGTATCGACCAATCCCCTATAGGCCGAACACCAAGGTCGAATCCTGCAACATATACAGGATTGTTTACAGCTATTAGAGACATTTTCGCTCAGACGAAAGAAGCACAAGCAAGAGGATACAAATCAAACAGATTCAGTTTCAATGTAAAAGGTGGAAGATGCGAAAAATGTAAAGGTGATGGTCAACTAAAAATTGAAATGCAATTCCTACCAGATATGTACATTACCTGTGATGCCTGCAACGGCCTTAGATACAATGAAGAAGCACTACAAATAGATTACAAAGGTAAAAACATCGCAGAAGTACTAAATATGACTGTTGAAGAGGCATTACATTTCTTCGATAAAATCCCTTCAATAAAGAGAAAACTGCAAATATTAAACGATGTTGGACTTGGATATATCGAACTAGGACAATCAGCATTAACTCTTTCTGGTGGAGAATCACAAAGAATTAAACTAGCAAAAGAACTATCAAAAATTTCAACAGGTAAAACAATGTATATATTAGACGAACCAACTACAGGATTGCACTACTACGATATTGATAATTTGTTAAAAATATTGAGAGGATTAGTTGAAAAAGGTAATACAGTATTAGTAGTTGAACATAATCTTGATGTAGTGAGGAATTCTGATTGGATCATAGACATGGGACCAGATGGAGGTGAGAATGGAGGAACAATCGTTGTAGAAGGAGATGTAGAGACTGTAGTCCAATCAAAAAAGGGATATACATCAAAATATCTAAAAGAAAATATAGATGAGTTTGGGAATTAAACTCCATCGGTGAAACTTAGTAATAAAAACAAGAGAGTCACAAAACAGCAGGACACTACGAAGCCAGTTCAAATAATTAGCTACAAAAAAGATGTGCCTTCAGACAAGAGGATTAGTAGTTACCTATCAATTTTGTCGAAATATTTGGTACAGCGAGAACATCTATTTTAGACAGAAGTCATGTCAAAGGGGAAACAGAATTTTACGATGTTTCATTAGTAAGCTTTTGCAAAAAGCCACTCGTCATTTGATTCTTTACCACAGTACACACATCTACCCTTTTTACCTTCCCCATCCTTTATCAAACACATTGTTGTAGCTTTAGTATAATATTTAATACTATTCTCACAATCTTCACTACCACACCATCCTGTAAGAACAAAACCACCATCTCCTTTTAATACTGATTTCATTTCTTCAAAATCAGCAACCCTATGGGTTTTTGATACAAGATTATCTTTCGATTTTGAGAGGAGGTTTTCCTGAATTTGAGAGAGTATATCACTTACTTTAGAAGCCAATATTTCATAACCTATAGATTCTTTCTCACCAGTATCCCTTCTTACTACAACACTATTGTTACTTTCAATATCTCTTTCCCCTATTTCGATTCTTACTGGAACACCTTTCTTTTCCCATTCATTGAATTTGAATCCAGGAGAGACAAAATCTCTTTCGTCTAGCTCAACAGCATCAACTTCCTTTTTCAAAGATTTTACTATTTCAGAAGCCACTGAAAGAACTTTTTCCTTGTTCTCATTGTTAAATATTGGTACAACAACAACCTTTATTGGAGCTATATTTGGAGGTAAAACAAGTCCATTATCATCTGAATGAGTCATAATTAAGGCACCCATCATTCTTGTGCTTACACCCCAACTTGTTTGCCATGGCAATTTTGTTTCCCCATCAGTATCCGTAAACTGAATACCAAAAGCCTTTGCAAAATTCTGTCCTAGATCATGAGATGTACCAAATTGCAAAGCTTTACCATCTTGCATCATTGCTTCTACCCCATATGTATTTACAGCACCTGCAAATTTCTCAGATTCTGACTTTCTTCCATGGTATGTCTCCATAGCTAAGAAATCCCTTGCAAATTGAACATACATTTCTAGCCTATCCATAACCTCCTGTACCGATTCTTCGTGTGTAGAATGGACTGTGTGGCCCTCCTGCCATAGGAATTCTGTAGTTCTCAAGAAAGGTCGAGTTCTTCGTTCCCATCTTACAATATTTGCCCATTGATTAATCTTCAAAGGAAGATCTCTCCAAGATGATACCCACCTAGAGAATGTATCGTACATAATTGTTTCAGATGTTGGCCTTACAACAAGCTCTTCTTCCAATTTGGAATTTTCATCTACTTCAACTCCATCACCAGCTTCATTTTCTTTCAATCTGTAATGGGTAACAATAGCGCATTCTTTAGCAAAACCTTTTACATGACTAGCCTCTTTTGAAAAGAATGATTTAGGTATGAAAAGTGGGAAATATGCATTCTTAACACCAGCATCTTTGATCATTTTGTCTAGATTCTTTTGAATATTCTCCCATATTGCATAACCATATGGCTTAATTACCATACAACCTCGAACAGAAGAGTTTTCAGCAAGCTCAGCTCTTTCAAGAATATCAAAATACCATTGTGAATAATCTTCTTCTCTTGGAGTAATTCCTTTGTTTGACATAATGCCCTATTCTACACTATTTATCATGTAAGTTCTAGAAACCTTTTTCTAATTTTGATCTTCTATTTTCAACTTTTTTCTCTGCAACTTTTCCTAAGAAAAGAGCACCTACATTCAAAATTTGATTCCAGAAAAATCCTAAGAATATCAATACTCCACCTAAAACAATTAAACTTCTAGAATCATCAAAAAGACCAGAATCAGGTAAAGAATCTCCACCACCCTGTCCAGTATTTGGATTCTTAGCAGAAGTTAGAGTATATGTACCAGTTCCCTTACTTGTAGCATTCGGATCTACACTAGAGAATGTAAAAGTAGAAGTTCCACTTGCAGCTGTAGATTTAAAGTAAAGAGTTGCAAGAACTCCATTGTATGTAGCACCTGCTTCATGCTGTGTAGAGAAACATTCAATATTTACAGTACCACTACCTGGAGTTACTTGAAAACTTGTACATCTTGCAGCACCTGTTGCACTAATATATTGGACTGAACCTGAGAAAGCTAGATTAATATCTACACCAACAAACTCATCAGATCCACTATTTACATAAACAGATATTGCTGTGGAATCAGAATATATGTACCCAGAAGAAGGACTTAAACTTACAGAAGTAAAATCTGCCTTAAAAGGGGTAGAGAAAACAGGCAATAGTATGGAAACTATGAAAAAAACAAGTGCAGTTTTTCGAAGGCAGTGCATATATATTGTTTGTTTAAAATTACCTATTATATATTGCATCATCCTTTTACCTTTGTCAATAAATAATATAAATACTTTACATTGCAAATCTACT
>JAAZOC010000099.1 GCA_012797935.1 Candidatus Microgenomates bacterium
GTTACTCTTCTTACTTCATCCATTAGTGGCAGTCACAATTTTAAGGTTATTGCTATACAAAGTTTAAGTTAATAGCTATACAGTGTCAACATATACTTTTTAAAGATATGGACATATTAGTGTGAGTCCTAAATTACCATCAATTTGTCCTGTTTTTATTTGGAAATCTAGATTCGAAAGTTTTGAATATATTGTTTTAAGTTTTTCTTCTTTGTAATTCTTTGAGGTTGAAACTAAACTTGGTACAAGAAATGGAGGTGTTTTTAGAAGTGAAGCTATGTCTTTGTATGAGTGATTGTTTTCTATTAAGTATTTTGTAAGTGTAACCATTCTAATATTTCTTGCTAACATGGATATTGTGTAATTAGGATCAGTTCCTTGTTTGTTTAAATTTTCTAAGATTTCTAAACTTCTTCCACTATTGCCTTGATTTATTGCATCTATTAAGGCCCATATTGTTTCTTCTAGAGTATCTGTAATTAAAGCATTCACATCTTCTAGTGTTACTGTATCTAAATTCTCGTTTAAGAGGAATTTATCTATTTCATTTAAACATCTTTCAGGATTAAAATTTGTTCTAGTTGCTAGAGTTTTTAGTGCTTCTGGTTGTATCTTTAATCCTGCCTCTTTTAGTCTCTCTCTTAACCATGGTAGGAAGGATCTTTTGTTTAATTCTGTCAGTTCTTCTGTGTTTTTTTTGAATATTTTAAAATATTTTGTATTTGCTTTTACTTTTTGATCTTCCCAGAAGAGGGCAATATCTTGAGAATTGTTGTTTTTAAATATTTCTTCTAAATTCGTTAGGATATTATCTTTCTTTTTGTTCTTAGAAAATCTTTTGAATATTAATATTCTTTTAGGAGCAAAAAGATTTTGAGAGGCTAGTATATCTACTATTTTTTCTGGATCTGTGCTGTCAGCATCGTAAAAGAGAACTTCAATGCTTGATTCTTTAGCTTGTATTTCTTTTATATGGTTGTGCACTCTTTCCAATGAAAGATATGCAGAATTACCATGGTAGAGCTTATGTTCCATTTATTCCTTTTCTAATTGAACTTCTTTCCCTAGTAGTATTGTAACACCTGTACTACCAGATTTTGTAGTAATGTAATCTGGTTTTGTTTTTTGTTCTGTACCTAGGTATTTTGCTAGTGTATCTATACTATCTGCATAGTCTTCAGTATTTGAATATACAGCTATCCCTTCTTTGTCTTTGAAGAGTGTTCCATTGAAAGTGATATTTATATATGGATATTCTTTCTTCATTTCTGTTATCTTCTTTTGGACTGCTGTATTTCCAAGACCAGTATCGTAAACATATATGTTTGGTTTTTCAGAGTAGAGTGCAGGTTCTTTCATTATCTTTTCTAAATATTCTTGTATATTTGTATATTTACCAAGTCCTTCTTTTGGTGCAATAGCATACGGTTCTGTAGATTTTACTTCAATTAGCGAGTAGTTCCCGCTAGTTGGGTCTAAGACGAAGGAATAAATTTTCCCGTTTTGCTCATTAAATTTGTTTGCTAATTTTAATCCAGCTTCTATATCATTAATTGTAAATTCTGATACTTTTATATTCTTTGCTAAAGATTCGACTATTTCTAAAATTTTTCTTGGATCTGTTAAAGTGTCACTACTTAAAACTTTATCTTTAAGTGCAACAATTACTTTTTGTTGTCTTCTTGCTCTTGCATAGTCAGAGCCTTCATTGTTTTGCTGTGAATGTCTTGATCTAGCATATTCTAATGCAGTTGTTCCATTCATAGTTTGAGGGCCAGCTTCGAAGCTTACTGTTTTGTATGATTTACCAATTGGATAGAGGTAGTCTGTAAAACTCTTTTCAACATTAATATCTATACCACCGACAGCATCAACAATTTTTGTGAAGCCTTTAAGGTCTACCATTCCATAGTATTGTATTTCCATATCTGTTACTTTCTCAACTGTTTCTTTTAAAGCTTTCAATCCAGTACCTTCTTCTTTGTTTTCTGCTGTTGCATATACAGCATTTATTCTTGAATACCATCCAGAATTTTTACCTATTTCTACATTGAAATCTCTTGGTATGGAAATCATTAATGCTTTGTTTGTACTGTGGTTGTAAGAAAGTACAATGATTGTGTCAGTACTGTGCTCTTCTCCTGTTTCTCTAGTATCTATACCTACTATTAGTGCATTTGTGAGTTGCCCAGATGAATCTTTCTTCAATTCTGGCTCCTCTCTACTTAGTAGTGAACTTGAATCAAGTTTGAATCCTATTCCTTTTGAAAGCACATACCCTTTGTATACAACAAATCCAATGCCTGAGAGTACAAGAAGAATTATTAAGATAATTATTAATTTCTTGTAGTTAAATTTCTTTTTTGGTTTGTCAAAACTCTGAGGTTTCTCCTTTTTGATACTTTCTATTTTAGAAAGATTCTTGTCTTGCATTTCCATTTGAATTGTCATGGGGCAGTTGTAAAAATTTATCTAAGATATTTCAGTACATTACTGTTATGCTCTTCTAGATTTCTTGCATAATGTGGATTACCATCATTGTCATGAATGTAATAGTAGTATTCTGATTCTGTGTAATTTTGTACTGCTTTTATTGACTCTGATCCTGGATTACATATTGGAGTAGGTGGGAGGCCGATCTTTTTGTATGTATTATATGGGTTATCATCATTCTTATCTTCTGCAGTAATTGTATGTTTCCAATCTTTTACTGGATAGAGGAGTGTTGCATCTGTTTGTAAAAGCCATCCTTCATTGAATCTTTTTATTATTATTCCTGCAATTATTGGCCTGTCTGTTGAATTGAATCCTTCTCTTTCTACAATACTTGCAATGACAATATCTTGATATGTATATTCACCAATTCTACTTTTGAAATTTATTATCATTTTTGCAATTACTGCTTCTGCAGTTGAATCTACAGGAAATGCGTATTTGTCAGGAAAAAGAAAACCTTCTAAATCTGAGATTCCTTCTACTAATCCCAAAGTTGATATATATGTAGAATCTGTAGTCAAATTTAAGAAAGCCTCTTTGCTAAACTTAGAATTATTACTTTCTTTTAACTCTTCTTCTAATATTTCTGCTATCTCATCTTTCCTTAATCCTTCAGGTATTGTTACCCACACATCTTGATTCTTTCCGTTTTGTAGAGTTTGTACAATTTCTATAATATTTAAATTCAATGGTAACTCATATATTCCTGCTTGTAGTTTTGGTCCAAGATTATTTAGTTTTAGATATATCTTTGTGTAGTATTTGTAGCTTTCTTTTAATAGCCCTTTATCGATTAAGTCAGAAAGTATGTTGTCTACACTTTCTCCTGATTTGATTTCAAAAAGAATTTTCTCTGAGTTGTTACTATTTGGTTTCTTTAATGAAGAATCATAGTTGAGTTTTAAGAAAACACCACCAACAATTATGAGTAGCAAGAAGAGGAGAAGAAATTTACTAAAAGTTTTAGATTTATTCACTGTTTGTTTTTTTTGAATTTAAGAATTCTTGGAGAAAGACTGTAGCTGCGATGCTATCGATTTTCCCTCTTGTTCTTTTAATCGACTGACCAGAAGATGTTAGCATATTCTGAGCGGAAATTGTAGAAAAGCTCTCATCGTATGTAATGATGGGGATTTCTGTCTTAGCCTTTATATTGTTTATGAATCTCTCTATTTTCTCTTCTGTTTTTTTATGACTTTCTTTAAATTTTTGTGGTTTTCCAATTAGTATTGTTTTTATTCTGTATTCTGAACATACTTCCAAGATTTCATTGATTACATTGTTTATATCTCTATTCTTAGTTATTGATATAACATCAAGTGGTGATGCTAATGTCCCTTTGAAATCACTATATGAGAGTCCAAAGTGTTTATCGCCGTAATCTATTGCTAGTATTGGATAGTTGATCATATTTTTATTGTAATATTGCTTTTATCCTTTTAATTCCGGAACCAACATTTTCCTGCTTTGCTATTTTAAAGATACCAAGCTCTGATGTGTTGCTGACATGTGGTCCATTGCAGATTTCTACGGAGTAGGGGTTGTCTTTTTCTCCTATATAGTAGACTTTTACAATATCTCCATATTTTTCTGAAAATGCTGCAAAAGGTACTAATTGAA
>JAAZOC010000100.1 GCA_012797935.1 Candidatus Microgenomates bacterium
ATTCCCATATTCACTAGTGCTTTTTGAATATTCTTCTTTACAATTTCCTGTATGTCCATCTTTTTAAAAATATATTTAAAATACGCACTCGGAGGGAGTCGAACCCCCAACCGCCGGTTCCGAAGACCGTTGCTCTATCCAATTGAGCTACGAGTGCAAAGAACTGGCGTACCTGGCCGGAATCGAACCGACAACCTTTGGTTCCGCAAACCAATGCTCTATCCGGTTGAGCTACAGGTACATTTTAACCTAATTCTATCACAAAACCCATACATTTCCTTTCTCCTCGGTAGAAAGAATTAGAATATTCCTTTCAACAAAGTTCTGTATTGTTTCGTCATGAGGATGCCCAAAAGAATTCCCTGCTCCATATGAACACACAGCTACTTCAGGTTTTACAATATCAAGAAAGGCATCAGAGCTGGCTGTTTTCGAACAGTGATGTCCTGCCTTCAGAACATTAATATCTTCAAGAAGATTTTTTTCAAGGAGGTATTCTTCAACTTCAATTTCTGCATCACCCATGAAAAGGAACTTCTTTTCATTGGCTGTAAGTTCCAGAACTATGGATGCATTATTTAAATTTCCTGTCTTCCCATATATTTCATCCCCTGAGAAGAGAACTTCTACTCTCCAATCATTAATTTCATATATTTCTCCTTCATCAATCTCTTTAAAAGGTAGATCCATTTCAAGCAAAAAATCATACATATCTGAATCATATTCGATGGGATTAATCCAAACTTCCCCTATTTCATACCTCTCAAATATCTCAAAAAGTCCTCCAAGATGATCAGAATGCGGATGTGTCAAAACAACCACCTCTATATTCATATCTTCATATCCCATATATTTAGAAATTTCATACAAAACAGATATATCCTCTCCTCCATCTATGAGCATCTGAAAATTTCCTTTTTGTATAAATATGGAATCACCCTGTCCGACATCTAATATTACAACAGCATCTTCACTATATTGAGAGATCAAGGTAAAAACAGCGTATACAAAGAAGAGAATATCCAAGAACAGCTGTTTAGACATATTCTTTTCTTGCTGATTTTATATAGTAATTGTCTTCTTCGTTTTCTATGGGATAATTAGTTATTGTGAATATTAAAAGAAAAATTACTACAAGTAGAACCAATGCTATTCCAATGTTTCCTTCAATACTGAATGATGAAAATTTCCATGAACCAAGAAAATTAACAACCTTCTCAAAATATTTTAGCTGTAAAAAGGATACTGTTAAAAATATTTTTGATAATTTTTCTACAAAAAAGGAAAGAAGAAGCCCTATACTCCCCCATAGCATAGTAGATTCTAAGACAGGAAGGATAAGGCAGTTTGCTACAATACCAACTGTAGAAAAAGTTCCAAAAGTTAAAATACTTACAGGCAGAGTACATAGCGTACAACTCATAGTAGTCAGAAGGTATTCTTTAAAGAACTCTCCTATCTTCAGTTTCTTTTTTAGAAAATTTTCCAAAGAAGAGGAAAAAAATATTAGTCCCAAAGTAGCAGTTACAGATAACTGAAAACCTGTATTAAATAAAATGAAAGGAGAAAATAAAACGAATATCCACATCCCTATAGCTAATATCCTATTAGTAGACCTATATCTTCCGAATAGTTCTCCAACCATATTCAAAGTTCCAATAATCCCAGCCCTTAGTATCGAAGCCGAACAGCCGGATATGAGACAGAAGCACCATATAGTTAGTATACATAGTATATTCCTTTGTTTCCTTTCCAAAAATTCAAATACCTTTTCAACAAGCATAATAAGAACTGTAATATTGTATCCAGATGCTGCAACAATATGGCTGGTACCTGATTTCCTAAGGTTTTCTTCAAATTTTTCGTCAAAAACACGATCCTCTCCAATAAGGATACCTATAAGAAGAGAAACCTGAGGTTCTGTCATCAAATTTTCTAATTTTTCAACAAGAAGAATTTTAAAATCAAAAAGCAAAGACTTCAGAGAAATTTTCCTTTCTAAAAATTTCAGAGAATATACTTTCAAAATTCCATACACATTTTTATTCATCAGAAAATTTTTATAGTCAAAATCTTCAAAATTTTCTGGCTCAGAAATTGTTCCACAAATTTTATATATCTCTCCTACTCTCAAATTTCTGTAACTTGGATATTTAAAGAGTATTTTGAAAGGTGAAAAAACTGTCTCAAAATCATAGACTGATAAAATAGTACTATAATATTTAGATGTAATATCACCCTTTTCAGGATCTCCTGTTATCTCTACTTTAAAACACATATATTCATCAGTGAAACCTTCAACAATACTTAAGGATTTTTCCTCTGTTTTTAGAGAAAAATATGTTCTTACTGATACAGTTAAGATTGATAATACGGCAATAATAAAAATGAATAAAAAAGGATATCTTTTGAGCAGATTTATCCAACAAAGAGGTTTTGATTCATTTGTTTCATACTTCGTATTTTTATGTATTTTAGCAAGAAGGCATATAACTAAAATCAACAGCAGAAAAGATATGAGGCCGATAACAACACAAGTATCCATGTTTCTCACAGAAAGTTCTATGAAATTGAACAGAAAATATATCAAACAAAAAAGAAGTACTTTGTCATCAGAGACATACAAAAGTAAAGCGGATATTCTCTCTCTGCAGGGGGAAATCTGCTCATGAAACCATTTGTGAATCATGATTACAAACAGATATCATCTTTAATCTTGTCAAAAGTAGCATCTCCTATTCCTTTCACATCAAGAAGATCTTCCAAACTATCATATGGTCTGCCATCTATAATTTTCTGTGCTGTTGCTTCTCCTATTCCATTTAGTTCATCAAGTTCTTCAATACTTGCACTATTAATACTTATACAGTCACTGCTCTCACTTTCTTCACTAGTGTTTTCTTCTTCCTGCTCAGAATCATCTTCCTTTGGATACAATACTACTACTTCTTCTTCAACTTCTGTAGAAAAACTTAATAACTCGCATACAAGGTCTTCTTTAAAGGGGAAATATATCTTCTCATTACTTACCATTTCCTCTGCAAGATTAATCTTTCTGTAAATATATTTGTAACCGTAGTCAGCAAGAAAACCTCCTGCCCTGGTTACTGCATCCATAATTACAGAACCTTCTTCAAAACAATAAACACCTGGGTTTCTAACTGCACCACTTACATCTACTCTGACAGGGCAATCATCATCAATTTTTTCTTCTTTCTCTTCAGTAGTACATTCTTCACATATACATTCCTCGCACTGCTTAATAATCTCTATTTGTTCTTCTTGGCTAAGAAGTTCTCTTATACCCGAGATTATGTATTGTGTTTTTTCTCTAACAGTTCCGCATTTGGGATTAGCAAAATAACCAACAAAGATTCCTAGCATCATAGAGACAAAGAAGATAAGAAAGAAAGGCAGAAACTTCTTAAAAAACAGTTGACATTTTTCTTTATTTATTTTCATATTAAGATTTTACATTCTTAATATGAAATAATTATGAACTACAAAAAGGCTCTAGTTCTCCACTATTTGTACCGATTCTATTTCTACATTATTTATAGGTTTATAGTTGTCGTTCACTGACACATTGCATATAGAATCTACAATTGCAGTACCACTTACAACTTCCCCAAATATTGTATATTCACCATCAATGCTTTTTGTATCTGCATCCCCGCATACAATGAAAAATTGAGATCCGTTGCTGTCTGTATTTCCTGCATTAGCCATTACTACAGAATATTCTTCCATTTTCCTACCTGTAATAATATCAGAATAAAGGTATCCTGCATCACCTGTACTATCAGCTCCAGGGTCACCACCTTGTATTATAAAATCTTTTATAACTTTATGAAATGTAAGATCATCGTAGAAATCATTTTCAGCAAGAAATACAAAATTGTTCACTGATATGGGAGTCTCATCCTCAAAAAGATCAATTTCAATATCCCCATATGTTGTTTTTATGACTGCAGAATAGTTGGTGTCTGAATCTATTACGTATTCAGCTTCTGTGTATTTTACAGAATCATCTATACCTTCGAAAGAGGAATCAAATATTCCAAAGTCTGAATCAGAAAAAAGAAATGCCATTATTACAAGAAGAAGTAATGCTCCAAGTGGAAGAAATATTTTCTTGTTATCTTTTAATATATCTTTAGCTGATACACCCATATGTTAATATTATACAAATTATTTATCAATCTGCCCACCAGAATGACTGCTGTACACCGCTTGTATTAAACCATTTACCATGGCGCATTAAATCTTCAGTAGATGGACCTACTTCTGCACTGTATCCTACCTCAACCTGGGAGATATACGGGGTAACATCCTCATCCGTAGTAGTAAATATTATCTTGTATTTTATATATCTTGCTAATGTAGACAAAACATTACCTGTAGCATCAGCATCAGTGAGATATCCTGTTGTATATTTGATATCATCTATCCATACGTTCGACTGATATTCAGAACTAGTTGATTTAAAAACAATTTTTGTTACTGCATCCCGGTGTGTGGAAAGTGATCCCGATATATCAAAATACTCTACCTGCCACTTAAATACTGTTGAATTAACTGTATATCCTCCTGTAGGAAATGTAGATCCTGTATCCCATGAAGAGACAGTGACTGCACCGGTAGAACTTGTAACAGCAGTAACCGTTCCTTGTGCTATGTATTCAGTATCACCTACTACTTCCTTGATTATTATTTTATCCCCAATATACAAATTATCTCCCATATTAGAAGAGCCGTAAGATGTTCCATCTATTACAAAAGATGTATCTCCAGAACCTGTGATAAGATCACTTGATGAGAGTTTTGCCTTGAAATCAATTGTTATGGAGTATGATCTCTGGGCTACTTCGTATGATTGTCTTATACTTTCTGCACTCCTTGCAATATTTGAGATTCTTACTTCATCTATCAAACCATCAAATTTCCTGGTAAAGGAATTCCAATCTCCTATTATTAAATCATCCGCTGTTGTAGCAATACTTCCAGTCTGAGATTGAGAGAAAACCAACTGCCCATTAATATACATCTTCACATAAGAGCCATCGTATGTGGCAACAACGTAACTCCATTGATTTTTTTGTACCATTACATTTGAATAGTATGTCTGCAGACTTCC
>JAAZOC010000101.1 GCA_012797935.1 Candidatus Microgenomates bacterium
ATGCAACTGAAACAGAATAATCTGATTCTTCATCCCCAGTATTAACTACTGTAAGAGATGGAAGATTATATATAACTCCACTTCTAAGCTTCTCGTCAACAACTATCTTTCCGGTACCAATCCCCACACCTAATCCTGCATATGCAAAAGATGGTAGGAGTAATAACAAGGCAGTAATCACAAAACTAATTGTAATTCTTTTCATATATTTTTAATTAACTAATCGGGCAAAGCTGCTTGGACAGTTACATTAACACTCTGAGAAGTAAACACAGTTGATGATGTCGGTGTTGTAATTTCCAAATCAAGTGATGCTGTACCACTAGGAGCAACAGATGCCGATAATGTTGTATATGATCCAGAAGACAAAGCAGTATATCCAGTAGGAGGAGTTGAGCAAGAAGAAGCACAGAATTTATGTACATACTGATCAACACCAGCTGATGAACTTAGTGTCCATGATGCACTATCAGTACCTCTTACACTAAACTTTTCATTTACATTACCATTATTAGTAATAGTTTGAGTATCAGCAGGTGCTAAATTAACAGTAGCTTTTGAAGAATTGATTGGTAAAGTACCATAAGAGATAGTACCATCGGAAACTGTCAAAGAAATATTTTGTACTGTAACTGTAGCAGTTACTTGACCTGAGTCAGCTGCAAAAACTCTTGCAGAGAACAAAACAAAGAAAGGAGCCATGAGAACCAATGAGACAACTTTGAGTAGCTTCATCTTTTTTATAATAAAATGTTAAAGAATATATAAATATTACGGTATACAAGAAACCTTGTCAATAGGTTCTTTAGCTCAACAATCCAACATCTTTATATTCTTGAAATTTCTTCTCCCCACTCCTCTGCTCTTTCTAATTCACCTTCAAACAAAGGGCCTTCTTTGTCTTTAACAAAAAAGACCTTAGGATCACATAATTTCTCTCCTCCCTTGTCTATCAACCTTCTCAATATTTTGTTAGAAGCATCACCATGAAAAAATATCTTCATCCTCGTATCAAAAGATGTAACCTTAATATCCTTCAATTCCTCGCTACCAAAAGAATCAAGCAATTTATTTGTATTCTCACTTGGTCTCCATCCAAGAATTGGCGAACCAACAACTAAATGGGTAACACCATTTAAATATTCTCTTTTGAATTCTGTAACAGGTATAGCTTTTGAGTCAGTTCCCAATCCAACAGATATCTTCAAAGCAATCTCTTTAGTATTACCATAATTAGAATCATATATTACTAATGCTTTCATAATATTTCTTACTCAAATTAATTACATTTAATTATTACACACTCCACTCTGAATATACACAACCATTTACATATTTGGTATTATGATTCTAGATGAAAAACGGTACCAAAATGAAAAAAATACTTCCATACATACTAGCCCTTGCTTCCTTAATACTCATCCCGTTAATAGTCTCAATAGTTATACAAAATTACAGAACCTCCTATATCTTAAAAGAAAGACCTTTCGATACGGTAGTAGCAAATGTATCAACTTCCTCTGCCAAAATTCTTACAAAAGCACCTGAGGATGTAAGTTACAGAATATATTACAAAAAAGATACAGATTCTGGGCTTTACAAAGAAAGTAACAATATAAATATATTACATGACAATATTTCCGGAAAAGATGTGTATTTTACAGATGTAAATGATCTCGAACCAGATACAAAATACTTGTTTAAGATAGTAACAAATAGGTATGAATGGCAGAATTTTAGTTTTAAAACAAAAAGCATTTCAGAAGAGATAACTTTACCAAATGTAAAAACGGGTACAGCAAATCCAAGCACCTTTGTTCTTCTAACATCTGATGAAGAAAACATCATAGTAGATACACAGTATCATGGTACATGGGCGATTGATACACAAAACAAAGAATATACAGCAAGAGAATATCTTAACTATTCAACTTCCTCTGAATTACAAACCAGATTACTAAAATTACTTGGAGGTGAAGTATATGCTGATTCATCAACAGGTGCTAATTGTAAAACCAATATTATTATAGAAGATGTACCTACAAAACCAACAAAAGCAAAAGTAACAGATATAATTGGGAGATGGGTATCTTCATGCCCATCAGGTGGATATGCGAATGAGTGCTACGAGGATGTGTATTGCAGAGCAGCTTCTCATGGTGTAAATCCAGCATTCCTATTTTCAATATGGTCTAATGAATCTGGTGGAAGTAACTATGCATATTCACCAGCAGTTGAAGATTTTGGTATACATTCTTCAACTATATCTTCTAGAAATTTCGATATTCAAATTACACATTTCTTAGATGTTCAAGTAAAAAATGGTGGAAATGACTACATTGCAAGCTGTAATAAAAGCCTTGGGTATGATGCTTTAAGTCAATGGGGAGCAAAATTTCTAAAAGGTAATTGTCAAACTGCAGAGAACTTAGAAGCTGGGAAGAAATACATTACAAGTATAGGGCAAATATATAACTGGTACACAAATGAGACACTTACCTGGCCATTAAGTGGAGACAATGATATTTACTGTGACTATTCAAAATCATCTACAAATACAACTTACAATTCGTGTTCTTCATCGTCAACACCAACACCTACACCAACACCTACACCAACACCTACACCTACACCAACACCTACTCCGACTCCGACTCCAGATACTGATCCAGAGACTACACAACCTGCAGATAATGATGTAGACGATATGCTAGTATCAGGAGAAAATAGATACTGTACAGATGCTGATGGCTGTCAATGTATCTACAACAACTATCAAACCATCTTACAAGCTAAAAATGGATATTACTGTACTCCAGACAAAAAGGTATTGAAAACAGAAAGACTATGTTGCCAATCAACAAAAGGTCTTTCCTTTATGTGGCCATACAATTGTACTGGGAAGATACTTGCAGATGTAACAGAGAATAATTGCAAAGCTTCAATTGAAGAAATCAAAATTGAAAAAGGTGTGAACTTCATTCAAGCTATAAATATTTTTGACAAAGGAACATATCCTATTGATACAGCAAAGGGATTAATCCAATATACAGGAAATAAAGTTGTAGCTGTTGGACTTCTTCGAAATGATACATGGAGTAGTATTGTGAAATATGAGAATGGTCAAATCAATGGTACTGATTTCAATCTAGTACCAGGAGAAACATATCTTGTAATTTCAAACCAAGAAGTAAAAATACCAGTTAAAGGCTATGCTTCTTCTGTTACTGTAGATTTAGAAAGTCTCTCCGGTTGGAATTTAGTCCCATCTTCGATGCTTACAAAAACATCTGATTCTTCGAAAGGAATCTTACAAAACACATCATACAGCTACATATCACAAATGGCTCAGTGGCAAAATACACAAAGTCTTTTTGAATATACAGTTAGGGAGAAAGATAACAAAGTATATGGTGAAGATTTAAAAATTTCTGATAATAACGGAGTATTCGTACGAGTATCCAAATAACATTTTCTATAACCCTATTGACCATCTTAGCACTCGGTGCTATTATTTGCTAACTATCTAAATTATTATTTTTAAAAATATGAAGATAATAAAAAGAGATGATAACAGAAGATCATATCCTTCTGTATATACACCATTCAGATCAGTCCTAGATGATTTCTTTGCCCCTACAATCATGGATGACTTCTTTGTATCTCAACCATCAATTTCTTCCTTGTCTGCAGATATTTGGGAAGAGAAAGAAAATCTTTTTGTAAAAATGGCATTACCAGGAGTAAAAAAAGAAGACATAAAGATAACTATCAATGAAGATAATATCTCAATAACAGGACAAATTAAAAAAGAGGAAGAGGAAAAAGACGATGAAAAGAAATATTACTTTAGAAGCTTAGAAAGTTCATTTGAACAATCATTTAATCTTCCAACAAAAGTAAACCCTGATTCTGTAGAAGCAGAATTTAAAGACGGGATATTAACCGTTAAACTTCCAAAAGCAGACGAAGTTAAACCAAGGGAAATAGAAATCAAATAACTGTCCTGTAAAAAAATAATAGGGGGTTTCCTAACCCCCTTTTTTTGTATATAATCGGACATGTTTCAAGATCCAATAGAACAAAAAGAAAGAAATCCATTAATTGAAACTTCACTTCAAATTCTTAATTTTCGACTTTCCACAATAGACCCTGATAACAACGATCCCAAGATACAAGGTTATGAAAGAAAAATAAGACGAAGAATACAAATTCTTGAAACAGAAGCACCAGAAGTAGTTCTTCACAACTCTTTAGGTATTTTGAATGAAGCTCTCTTCTATATGGCATGCCAAGAGAATCTTCCCTTTGATATCAGGATATCGAATGCGGAAGAAGATTTGAGTGGAACTGATTTTATTCTAGAATCAGAAAAGGAGAAAGGTATAGATGTAACATCAAACAAAGAGCAATATCCAAAGAAAGTTTCTACAAAAACTACAATCATCCTTTCGGAAATGAGCTATCTTGACGAAATATTAATAAATAACAAAAGAGTTGATACAAAAGAATATCTACTTGATGTTTTCAATACCAATATGGAAATCTTGAATAACAGATATCCTGAATATTTAGTACAAAAGAGGGTTAAAAGGAAAGGGAAAAGATATCTTGTAACACCTGTATTTTCTAAATACAAAGATATTGCAATTCATACTCGAGATAATTCAAAAAGAACAAGAAAAATATTCTTAACAGAACAACAATACAACAAAACAATAGATGTAATATCTATGTTAAAGAATTTTACTATCTAGCATTCTTTAAAAGCTTCAATAATAGATCACCCTGCTCTTCTGTTGCTAATCTTACAACCAAATTATTATCCATATATATTGGAACTATCTTGGTCTGAATGTACTTACCATCATAGAAATAATGAGTAAGGACCAACCCCTGCCTTGTACCAATCCATATATTTTGATCAAAGAAAAGATTACCTAGACCATAGAAGATAACACCATCTTTGTATAATTCATATGTTTGAGGTTGATGTGCTTGAGTACCAATTACAATATTTGCACCTAAATCAATTGCCTTCTTGAACATTCCCTTTTGGTCTGGCGAACTTAATGGTTTGTAGCAAATAGGATATACCATATCATAATCAGGATAACAGTAACACTCCTGGAATTGGAAATCTACAATAACTATATCTGCATTCTTCTTGGCTTCCTGAATATCATTCTGCAACTTTTCGTCTGAATACGAATTAGCTCCAGACCTATTCGCACCAGCTAGTGCTAGAGACCCATACATCGTGTCATACCAATTGTAACCAATGAATGCTATCTTTGTACCCTTAACCTCTTCATACAAGATCTTAGATGCATCCTCTGTATTCAACCCTCCTCCAAAATACCTCATTCCAGCATCTACATACATTTCTATACTTTTCTTACTATTGTCAGAACCAAAATCATTATTATGATTACCTGTTAATTCAACAATATCTACACCACTCTTTTTAAGTATCTCGAGATACTCAGGTCTAGAACAAAACCTCATTCCAGAATATACAGTACAACCATCCATAAATGAAACTTCGTTAGAGACATGAGTTAGATCTGCATCTGCGAGGAAATCTGCAATTTCACCTGCTTGATACATTAAATTCCCAGATTTATCTATCTTTGATGCAAGACCTCTTGAGATAGCAACAACACCACTCATATTAACCTTTGAAAGCTTTCCCCTATCAAACACTCCTCCATCAATATCTATATTATTTTTCAAAACAGAAACAATAAATGAATCAACACCATTTTTTAATTTACCATAGAAATGAATTAGTAAAGCACCTTCTTCATCATCAAGATAGTACTTCTCATCAACAGAAAGAATCTTTGACTGATAGTCTAAATCTTTCAAACCAACTAATCCTACATTATTGTCATCCTCTTTCATTTTCTCCAAAAGTGAAGAGTAAGAATCAAGGAGCGAAATTTCAATACCATACTCTTCCTCTATGTACTTTTCATACTTCCCATCAATCATATACCAATCCTTTTGCTCAAATTCATCTCTTGTAATATTTTCTGTTAAAGAATACAAATGGCCAACAGGTATATAGTCTTTAGTAAAGATATCATCCATTCCATCTTCTTTTTCCTTAGATATTGTTATATCAGCATCTTTCTCTACAAATTTGAATCTCTTCTTTCCATTAAATTCCATATCCTCCAATTCAGAAGTTACAATATCCTTAAATTCCTGAGGGATAGAATCGTCTAAATGAACAGAATATGTATTGTAAATATATATTTTCTTCTTAGTTAGGAAAATGTAGTCCAATGCAGAAATGAAATCACCTCTTTCTAAGAAGTACAGTGCTATACAATTAAAAAGAATACCAACTAGGAAAACCAAAAGAAAAGGAATCCTTATTTTCTTCTTCTCTCTCCTCATTCGTTGTTCTGAGACACTGATATTCAACATACGATTCTATAGTACCACAAGACGAAAGATATATATTGTGTTTGTATACTATAGGTCAAATATGGTATAATAATACCTGTCTTACTTAATTTTTTTAATAAAGTAATTTGACAACAAACTTGCTCATGACAACTAAAAAAAGTTTTGCTGTGGTATCTGGATTACTCTTTGCAGGAATAATAGCAAACAGTATCTCACAAAGCATACCAGTACAAGTAGTACAAGCAAACCAAACAGAAAATGTATCCAATACAAACATTACACTCTCTACTATACACCTTCCTGAAAATATAGAAGTTGTAGATAAAGAGAAAGAACCTGTATATGTTCCTGATTCTAAGAAAGTAAGTAGAATCAAAGCATTGTTTGTTAAAAGGAATTCTCCTTTAGCAGAATATGCAGAAGAGTTTGTAAAGGCTGCAGATCATTACGGAATTGACTACAAATTAGTAGCTTCAATCTCAATTATTGAGTCTAGTGGTGGATTACACACATTCAGACAATATAATGCATGGGGTTGGGGTAAAAAAGGATTTGCTAACTGGAAAGAAGGAATATGGGAAGTATCAAGAGGTTTGGGTAAATATTACTCAAAAGGATTGAAAACTCCAAAGTTAATATCAAAATATTACTGTCCTCCTACTGCAGATTCCTGGGCTAACAAAGTTCAATATGTAATGAATTCTATAGAAAAATAGACAAACTGGGAGTGATAATATCACTCCCTTTTTTGTTATACTCACAAATATGGATCCCAAAATAACAACAATAAAAAAATACTCAGTAACATACCTATGCAAAGAGGAGTTAGATATTCTTAGCAAAGAAATATTCCAAGAAGAGATATACAATATAGACCTAAATACTCAAGAACCAGTTATATATGATTTAGGCTCACATATTGGAATGTCCCTACTCTACTTTAAATCCAAATATCCTAATGCAAAAATAACAGCATTCGAACCAAACCCAAATGTGTTCTTCATATTAGAAGAGAATATACAAAACAATAGACTCAAAGATATAACACTCAACAATTTTGCACTAGGAAAGAAAGATTCAAAAAGAGATCTGTATATAGATAGTTCAGGATATTGTGCATTCTCAACATCCAGCTTTACAAAAGATGCTTGGAACGGAGAACAAAAAACATTACCAATAACTGTAGATACAAAGAAACTAAGCTCATTTGTAAATAGCAATATAGATTTACTAAAGATAGATACAGAGGGAGAAGAGTTAAATATACTAGAAGATTTAGAAGTAAATGATAAATTTAAGTATATAAACAATATAATACTTGAATATCATCCTAAGAAGATTTCTCAATTAAAAAAAATAACTTCAATACTAAGTAAAAACAATTTCTCACTCACATACTATTTAGAAGGCAAAGAGATTCCAGAACCTGTTGAAGAATTAATCCTTGTAAAGGGAAAAAAGGGAGCTTAATATTCTCACAAACTTGTTTCTTTTTTCATTGAAAATTGTATAAAGTTTTAATGCTAATTTTTTCTTATCATGTCTCACTAAGCTTCTCGCGAGCTTGTCCCCTTTATCTTTCTTCACGAGACCATATGCTACTAAATTTGATCTAACAATCTTTCTACCAAAGCCATCTTTTAAATCATCCTTTAAGATATCTTCTCCATCTTTCTTGTATCGAAGATATGCTTTCTCAGGAATTTTGCCATTATTTACTAATACATAATCCAAATCTCTACCAATATACTTCTCCATAATTTCGACAATTTCTTTCTGTGTTTTTCCTCTTGTTTGCCCAATCTTACTCATTAAGTTTGAAACATATACAAGCTTTGCATTACTCTTCTTAATTTCTTCTTTTATACCTGTAACTAAAATATTTGGAAGAATAGTAGTATACAAGTCACCAGGAC
>JAAZOC010000015.1 GCA_012797935.1 Candidatus Microgenomates bacterium
CGTTATAGCTACTGATGATGTAGTTTTTCCGTCTTCTTGAGCATTTGGAAAAGAACAACAAGTTAGGAAAGGTAATTGCTCCACATAAGAAGTGTTCTAGTGGCAAGCAAGATTAACCTTTGGTAGTCCTCTCATCGTAATATCTGATTATATATAATAGCTTTGAAGGAATCTCATATATACACAACCTGTAAACTATCTTTACGCTATGTGAAATTTGCAGTATAATAACAACGTTTTATCACTGTTTATCGCCCTTTTAAAATCTACTAAAACAAGGAGGAACTTGTAATGAATAACTTAAAATGGCAGCAAATATTTCCGAATTTGTTTATTGTTTCAGATGATTACGACGAAGTTGTATATTCTCCTTTATTGGGAAAATTTTTCTATGTAAGTTGCGATGGAATAAAGTTGATTAATGATTTTCTTGATATTGGGAAACCAGAAAATCACGAATTTTATCAATACTTATTAGAAAACAATTTTTTCCAAGAAGTTGAATTACCAAGAGAAGCAAAAAAAGAATCTTTTGGTGGCAAAGATTTGACAATCTCAATTACCTCGGCTTGTAATTTACGTTGTATATATTGCTATGCAAGAGCAGGAAATGACTTCAAAGATCTTCCATGGAAATATATTGAAATATCAATCAGAAAAATGATTGATTCCGCACAGAGAAAAGGAGAGAGAGAAGTAGAATTAAGTTTTCATGGAACTGGGGAAAGTATTGTTAGGTGGGATACTATGGTGAAGACAGTTAATTTTTTGTTAAAGGAAAAGCCTGTTGATTGGAAAGCTAACTTTCATCTTGTTACAAATGGAACTTTAATTGATGATGAAAAAGCTTCCTTTCTTGCAAAACACAATTTCTCTGTTGTGCTTTCCTTCGATGGAACTGCAGATATACAAAATATTTTACGTCCAAAAGCGGATGGAACCGGATCTTTCGATGATGCGATTAATGGAGCGAAATCTTTAGTTAGATTTTCTGTTCCATTTACAATGAGATCAACAATCACTGGATTAAATCAGGATGAAATGCTTGATTTTCTTGAGTTATGCGCATCCATTGGTTGTAAAGAGATCAGTGTCGCACCTTTTTCTTTAACAGGAAGAGGAGAATCTGGTGTCCCAGATATTAATGCAGAGAAATTTGTTACCCATTATATCGCATGCAAGAAACGAGCAAGAGAGTTGAATGTATCATTCTCTATGCCATCTGATCATTTGGATAATGCCAGTGCGAGGTACTGTGGTGCAGATGGAGAAACTTTTGCTGTTATGCCGGACGGATCAATTTCCTGTTGTACAAGAGTAACCCATAGAGATGATGTGTTAGGAGAGGTTTTCTTCGTTGGAGATATTACAGACAGTGGAATTGAAATTCAACAAGAGAAAATTAGAAAATTACAAAGTTTCAATATGTACCATTTTCCCGAATGTCAGGGTTGTTTTGCTAAATTTACTTGTGGAGGAGGTTGCCATCATACAAGATTAATTAGCGGAAACAAACAACCCGAAAACTATTGTGAAATTATGAGAGGTGTCTTATGGAATACTCTAAGAGACGCAGCATTAAATCCAGAATAATTTGGTAGCACTCTCGTAATTGGTTTTAATCAAAAATGAAAAAAGAAAGGAGATGTAACATGAAGCCCTTTGGTAAAGTAGTAACTATCAAAGTGCAAAGCAATGTTTATGCCTGCAAAGGTGATAAGCAATGTGCTTGCAATGGTAGTAAATAAACGACGATAAAGGTGATCCCAGTGCGGTCTGTTTTTATATACCGCACTGGGAATCAAGTTTTCAATTAGACAAAAGTTTTATAAAAGTCTTCATCTGTGTATCAACTCCTTTTTTGTAATCTTCGATATTTGTACTTATTAAAAATTTCGGTTTGAAAATTTCACCCAATTTATATCCATAACTTTTGGTAAGTTTTGTTGATATACTAACAGTTAACTTTGTGTTCGGTAATATTACCTCTTTTATATCTCCAAAATGAGTAGGAGAACCATGAGGAATTTCTCCTATTGTTACTGATTTTTTAATTTTCAAAAGATCCATTAAGTTAACAATTGCAGAGGAATATGTTTTTTGTCCTATTAAAATAGTAATCTTTACGAAATTTTCTCTTTCCTTCAAGTATCTAATAATAGGATCAAAGATGTCAGAATCTCCTCCTGTGTTATTTCGAAGGTCAATAACAACATTTTGATAAGCAGAGGTTTTGAGCATTTTAAGTAACTGTAAAATTGATAATTTGGTAACCTTCTCACAGATATTGTATTGAATGTACAAAGTTTGTATTTCAGGAATAATTTTATACCATAAAATATCTTTTTGAATTAAAGTTTCTTCAATAGACCGATTTTTTTCTAGAATATTAACGAATGGTGTAAAATTTCTAACACTTTCAAATCTTTCTAATATTCTTCTACCTCCCATATCTAATAATAATTCTATGTGATTAATATCAGAAAGATGTAAATAAGATAAGAGATTAGGTTCGAGAAGTTTAAAAGGAAAATAATACTTTAAAGAGATTTTATTTTCTATCGGTATTAGTGGTTTTATTATATTAATTGATTTGTCAACTGATTTGCCATTTATTTTTAATAGCTTTCCACCTAAAAACTCTGAATATTTTTTTGAAGTTTCAGTTAAATAGTAATTATCTGAGAATAGAGTAAATTTTGCTGGGAAGACATTTTCACCAAAAACCTTAGGGGAATAATATAGTGTAGTATGTCCATCATTTAATTTTGCAAGAAATATCATTAGGGAGATCCCAAATATCATAGAAGATTCAAAACATTTTTCTTTCTTAAGGTTGTTAATCTCTTCCATAAAAGCTCTCTTAGTGAGATATTCATATGGAGAAGGGTGGTACCGAATTAAAGAATCTTCTAGAAATTCTATGTCTTCAATATATTGTTTTTTAGAAATAGTACACATGAAATGATTATATCATTACAATAATTGAACAAAGGAGAGGCATTCCCGCGGTAAGCAAGGTTAACCTTTGGTAGTCCTCTCATCGTAATGTTTGATTATATATAATAGTAAATAATATCTCAAATATAGAAAACATTTTAAAAAACAGAGAGTTTCTTAGAAGATATCTTAGTTACAAAATATTGTAATACTACTAAACATACACCCCCTATTAATATTCCTATTCTTAACATTAATGGTGTTAATGTAAATTGTAGATTAAACATACCTGTTAAATCAGATATTGTAGATGTACTTAA
>JAAZOC010000016.1 GCA_012797935.1 Candidatus Microgenomates bacterium
AATGTAATCATTGCAACATACATAAAAACTTCGAAGTGTTTTTTAGAAGACATAATATTAGTACTAACATATTAAGTAAATTTGGGACGGGAAGTTCCAATCTATCACAAGTACTATTTGGAAGTAAAATATTTATTGGCTTGTAGAATTATTACTCTGTTTTGAGATTAATTTCTCTGTCAAAGAGAAACAACAGCCACAATAATTTTGCTTGTAGAAACCATAATGCTTACAATTACAACTCTCATCAATATCAATGAAATTAAATTCGTTGTCTTTATCTATCTCTTTTGCAATATCATTAATAACTTGTTTATCTTGATAATGACTAGTAAGCAATGTTGAAGTTATATCTTTAATTCCCTTTTCTCTAGCAAATTCAAAAAGATATCTCAATCTTAATTCCCAGCAAGAATCACACCTACTCCCCTGCTTTCTACTTGTTATAGCTTGTATGTAATCATTTGGTTTGTAATCAGGAACGACTAACTTTATTTTAAAATTCTTACTTTCAGAAATAACCTTTTTCAAAGCATCTAATCTTGCATAATACTCAGTTCTAGGATGTATATTTGGATTAAAATACAAAGAAATAATATTTGTATTCTCATCTATCATCCCCTTTTCAATTAAGAAGTTTATCGCATTCAAAAAACAATCTGCACAACATGTATGGATCAATATTTGGTTAAGGTTTTCAGTTTTCATTGTTGTATTGGTGACTATTTAGTCTTTTAATATAATTTTAATTTACTATTAGCAGATTATACATAATTATTTTGTTGGTATACAGGCAAAAAATAATATCATTTGAAAAGTGAAGAAATTCTCTGATATACTGCCTCCATATGGCAAACTATTCAATACATGTAAAAGATTTTTCAAAATCATTTGGCTCAATAAAGGCTGTAGATAATCTTTCATTTGATGTAAATGAAGGTGAAATATTTGCTTTCTTAGGAACAAATGGTTCAGGAAAAACAACAACTATTAGATGTTTATTAAAAATTTACACTCCAGATTCTGGAAGTTTGTTAATTAATAATAAAGAATATGATGAAACACTAAATGAAAAGATTGGTTACTTACCAGAAGAAAGAGGTTTGTACAAAGATGTTTCTGTTCTTGATATCCTTGTTTACACTGCAGAATTAAGAGGTATAGAAAAAAATCATGCAGTAAAAAAGTCTTTGAATTATTTAGAAGAAGTTGGTTTGATTGCTCACAAAGACAAAATGATTGCTCAACTAAGTTCTGGTATGCAACAGAAAGTTCAATTAGGTACAGCTCTTATACATAATCCAGAAATATTAATATTTGATGAACCTTTTAAAGGTTTAGATCCTGTTAACAGGCAATTATTTGTTGATATACTTCTTGATAAAGCAAAGCATGGTACTACAATCCTTTATAGTACTCATGTTATTGATGAAGCTCAGAAAATGGCAGACAGTCTTTTGATAATTAAGGATGGTATAAGACTTGAATATGGAAAAGTAAATGATGTTAGAAAGAAATACGGTAGTAACAATATAGTTGTTGAATTCACTGGTAAAGCACCAGAGAACAAAAGCAAGCTTTACAGTAGTAGTCTTCTTTCAAGTAAGGTAGCAGAGATAATTCCAAATAATGATAAAGTAGATCCTAACGAAATAATAAAAGAAATAATAAATAATGGTACGAACCTTGTAAGTATGAAGTTAGATTATCCAAGTCTTAATCAAATATTTATAGATCTAATGAAAACA
>JAAZOC010000017.1 GCA_012797935.1 Candidatus Microgenomates bacterium
GACTTGTTACAGATTCTGATAGATTGCCAATTTTTGACATTACATATGGTGTTAACTTTATACCTCTTTGTTCAAATACTACATTTAGAAGGAAATTGAATGATGATTCAAATACAGCTCTCGGAGAAACTATTTCTTTGAAATCAGATGTTTTTTCTAAATCATGCTTTTCCTTTGGGTATTTCTCTGAAATTATATCTATACAATTTTGTAAGGATTCCCTATTAAAGATATTACCACCAGTAATTGCCAGATATGCATCCATTACAAGCTCACGATCTGTGTACCTATTTGGTGTTAATGAAGGTATTATTTCTAACAAGTCATCTGCTGTAATATGTAATTTCTTCGAAATTGGTCCTAAAGACATCAATTCACATCCTAATACAATTGTAAAGCCAGGATTTGTTGAAGCCAATCTTTCAAGATTCTTTTTTAATTGCTCGTTTGTTATCTTCATGCTATCTACTTGCTCTTGGGTTTCTAATGCCATTTCCAAGTGCAAATGTCTAGTTACTTCTCTCTCTACGGGTTCTGTCGTTTGCAATGTTAATCTAGAAATTTCCTGTTCTTTTCCTTCTCTGTATTTATTTGGTTCTCTTACATTGGTAGAGACATTACCTTTTGCTAATTCTTCCTGTAATATTTTTAAACTCAATTTGCAATCAGCAGGATGTACTCTCTCTGCATGAGCACTAACAACTGCTTTGCCTGAATTATATTTTTCTAAAACGATATTCCAAAGATTCCCATTGTTCTGAAGCTCAGGAGGAATAGTGATATGCTCAATGGTGTTTTCTTTATACATTTTTAAGACACCAGGAATAGTTGGATCACTAAAATTGGAATAGTAGGAAGTAAGAGCTCTGTCTATATTTGATTGCTCTGGTACTTTTTCTTGTTCTTTATTTTCAGGTACATCAGTGGTCATTTATTTCTTTGCATACAATTTTATATCTACTACAACTGCTCTATTTTCTGTCAACATGACAGGGTTTATATCCATAGAGATAATTTCTGGATATGATACTAAGAGGTTTTGTAATTTCATTATTAGGTCTAAAAGTTTCTCTCTAGCAAGTCTTGGCTTACCTCTGTATCCATCTATGATTTTTGAGACTTTTGTTTGTGAAAGTATCTTGTCTATTTCTTCTCTTCTTTCAGGTACTAATACATGGCTAATATCTTTGTATACTTCTGTAAATATACCTCCTTTTCCCATTGCAATTAAATGACCAAAACCAAGTCCTTCTTTTAAATATATCTCACTATTTCCTTCTCTATTTGCACCAAGGAATATTTCTAAATTTCCATCTATCATTTCTTGAATAAGGATATTTGGTGCTGGGTTACCGGTTGTTTTTGTAATTGTTTGTTTTAGCAATTCAAATATTTCTTCAAATTCACTAATTGTTCTAATGTCTAAGTACAATCCTTTGAAATCTGTTTTGTGTGCTAAGTCCTCTGCAGTAGCCTTTATGGCTACAGGAAAGATTAGAGAAGCAAAATCTCTACCTTCTTCAAGACTTGTCGTTACCAACTGCTTTGGAGTATCCACTTTAAATTCTTCGAGTAATGATATTGCTAAAGAATCAGAGAGTATAACTGGTGAACTCTCATTTAGAGATTCCAAAACCTCTTTCTTGTATTTTGGTCTTTTTTGAAATTCATCACTACTAATTGGTTTTGCTCTATCTTTCTCTAATTCATAGTTAGCCAGTTTTGCAATTATATGTGTAGCTTCTTGAATATCATTAAACCATGGACAATTGTTTAATTCCAAAATCCTTTGTCCTCCTTGTATATCTTTCCCACCAAGGAAACAACTGTAGATTGGTTTGGCTGCAGTTAGGGATATTTTTGCAATTAACTCTGCTGTCTCTTTAATTTCAGTGATTAATTGTGGGGTAAGAATGACTAAAACACTATCAACATTTATATCATCAAGAACTGCAAGGATGGCATCTTCGTATCTATCTTTTTTTGCATCACCTAATATGTCTACTGGATTTGCAATATTTGATTCCTCTGGCAGATCTTTTAGAAGTTTCTCTCTAGTTTTCTCACCAAGATTTACAACTTCAAGTCCTTCTTTCTCGGCTCTGTCTACTGCTATGATGCCAGGACCTCCAGCATTTGTTACTATCGCGATTCTTTTTCCTCTAGGTATAGATTTCAATTTCATCATTTCCATGAGTTTAAAAAGCTCTTCTGAATTTTCAGCTAATATCATGTTGCTTTTTTTGATTGCAGC
>JAAZOC010000018.1 GCA_012797935.1 Candidatus Microgenomates bacterium
AACATCCGACATGCCAGATAACTATGCACAATATTTTTCTGCGACAGCTCAGAATTCTGATGGTTCTTTCTTTACTACACTTGTCTCTACTGGTTTTAATGTAGGAGCTACAAACAATACAGCCTCCGCAATCTATTACTATGTAGCATTTAAGAATACTGCGAACAATATCTTAACAGGATATTATGATGGTGATGCAACTGCTAGAAATATTGATGTGGGTTTTCAACCCGATTTTGTATTTCTAAAGAACTCTGCTACAGCAGATCGTGCTGTTTACAACACTACAGAAATGATGGGTAAGGTAAGCTATTCGTTTTCGGATCTTGATTCTGTCTCTGCGGGTATAACTGGGCTAATTTCAACTCCAGTTGCAGGGTTTGGTGTTGATACGAACACATACTGCAATGGTTCTGGCAACAGGATATATTGGGCAGCATTTGGAGGAGCATCTGATGTTAGAAATAGTAGTGGAACATTTAAGATGGCAAAAGGTACATATACGGGTACTGGTGCAACTGGGGACTATATTTCCATTGACAATCTTGACTTTGCTCCTGACCTTGTTATTGTCAAAGGTAATACAACTCAGATTGGTGTTTTTAGAACCTCCGTTATGGCAGGCAACATTACAGCATATTTAACAGGGGCTACTGCTAATTTCTCAAACGGAATTGTATCCTTGGATCCAAGTGGCTTTACAATTGGGCATAGTGCAGTTGTAAATACAGCTGGAGCAACATATTACTGGGAAGCTTTTGGTAATGCATGGAAAGAAACCTCTAACTCTGGAGCTTCTGATTTCTATGTTGGAGCATATCAAGGTATTGCAGCTGATGATACAAATATTAGTAGATTACCATTTAAAGCTGATCTTGTGGCATTAAAGTCTGAGTCAACCTCTGGATATGCTGCATTTAAGATCTCTGACCAAGAAGATGACTCAAGTAGCTGGTTTCAAGGTACTGCTGATACATCGAATGCAATTCAGAAGATTACTGATGATGGATTCCAAATTGGTTCTTCTACAATTGTAAATGCTTCTAGAGCAACTCACTACTATTTTGGTTTTAAACAAGGAGATAATTTTACTACTGGTTTGTATAACGGAAATGGAGGAACTCAATCAATCACAACAGGTTTTCAGCCTGACTATATTTGGATAAAGCACCCATCTACGACAGTTGGCGTTAGTAGGAGCAGTGATCAAGCAGGAGATGGTGCTTTGCCATTTACTAATGTTGGAAGTCAGACTAGTACAATAACGGGAATCTCTTCGACTGGTTTTTCACTATCTTCTTCGACATATGTTAATGCGGGAAGTACAAATAACTACAAATATGTAGCCTGGAAAGCAAATAGTACATCTACGACACCAACATTCAAGATACAAACAGGAGGATATACTGGAAACGGCAACTATATTTCAGTTTCAGGTCTTGGTTTTACACCAGACCTTGTCATTATCAAGCCAGCAACAACTGCTGGTATAGGTACCATATTTAAATCATCTTCAACTATTGATAATGTTGATCCTGCATTTAGAAATATTGCTAATTCTGCAGGAGGTATAACATTAGATCCAGATGGGTTTTCTGTAACTGGATCTAACTCAAATTCTGTTGGTATTTACCATACTTGGACTGCTATTGGTGGTTCAAATTGTACTTCTTCTGGTAATTTCTGTGTCGGAGCATATGTTGGTAACGGTACTAGTCCTAGATTGATTAGTTCTGTTGGTTTTCAACCAGATTTAGTTTGGGTAAAAAGAACAGGTGCATACGATTCAACATGGAGATCATCTAATATGCCAGATAGCTATGCTCAGTATTTCTCTGGAATAGCCCAAATTACAGACGGTTCTTCTTTCACAACTCTTGCCTCGAATGGTTTTAATGTAGGGGCAACAAACAATGTTTCTTCAGCTGTTTACTACTATGTTGCCTTCAAAAATACTGCAAATCAAATAGCTACAGGAACATACAGTGGTGGTACTGTTGCTCAGAATATCGATGTCGGTTTTAAGCCTGATTTTGTTTTCTTGAA
>JAAZOC010000019.1 GCA_012797935.1 Candidatus Microgenomates bacterium
AGTAAATTGAGAGAGTTGCATTTTCGATACGATAGGACCAACACCAGGTATTTTCAAAATAATTTTGTCGAATGTTCTTTTTCCTCTCTCTGTATCTAGATAATATTTAATACCTACAGAGACAACAGTAACTACTAAGATAACTGCCCACCAATAACTAACAAAGAATGCACTCATATTCATAAGTAGGGTAGTTGTCCAAGGTAGTTCTGCATCAAAATCTTCGTAGATTTCAGCCATAGAAGGGACAAGAACAAACATCATAAGGATAATAACTACAACAATAACAAGAAGAATAATAATTGGATAAATCATTGTTGATTTTATCTTACTTCCAAGAGCATTCTTTTCTTCCAATTCAGTAGCAAGTTTTCCTAAAATTACTTCTAAATTTCCACTTTCTTCTCCAGCTTCAATTAGGTTGATAGTGATAGGATCGAAAATTTCATCTTGTTCTCTAAAAGAATCTGATAATGACTTACCAGCTTCAATAGATTTCAAAACATTTTTAAGAACTTTTTTAAACAAAGGATTTGATGCCTGCATTTGCATAATCTCAAGAGATCTTGTTAAAGGCAAGCCAGAACCAACCATAGTTGCCATCTGTCTCATAAACACAACTTTATCCTTCATTGGAACACCACCAATATTTATTTCATTTAATTGCTCAAGATCTAAACCAAAACCTTCTTTTACAGAAACTACTATCAAACCACGATCATGAAGGATATCTGCAACAGAGGCTTCATCTTTTGCTTCTATTTCTCCTTGAACTACTTTTCCATTTGCATCTCTTGCTGAATATTTATACTTTTGCATAATCTTTACGACTTAAGTAATCTTAAAACCTCTTCAGGGTGAACTGCATATTCCTGAGCTTTTTGTACAGATATGACTCCCTCTCTTACAAGATTTACTAATGATTTTTCGAGATACATCATACCAACATCTGAACTTGTCCTGATCACATTATCAATTTGAAATGCTTTCCCTTCTCTGATTAAGTTCGCGATAGCAGAGTTGTTGAGCATTATTTCCGATACAGCTCTTCTTCCTCCTTGTTCTAAAGGTATCAATCTTTGTGAGACAACTGCCTGTATGGAATTCGCAATTTGAGCTCTAACTTGTTGTTGCTGGTTTTCAGGGAATACATCAACAATACGATCTATTGTTTGAGATGCACTGTTCGTATGCAATGTTGCAAATACCAAGTGGCCAGTTTCAGCTAATGTAATCGCTGCCGCAACAGTTTCGTAATCTCTCATTTCACCGACAAGGATAACATCTGGATCTTGTCTAAGTGCACTTCTAAGGGCAATGCTCCATGAATGTGTATCATCATTCATTTCTCTTTGGTCAATCAATGCTTTCTTTCCTTCAAACACATATTCAATTGGATCTTCAATTGTCACTATGTGAGAGAATCTAGATCTGTTAATATCTTCTAGAATAGCAGCTAAAGTTGTACTTTTTCCGTGTCCCGTAGGACCTGTTACAAGTATCAATCCTTGTTTTAGTTTTGCAAATTGATGATATATCTGAGGTAACATAAGTTCTTCTATTGTTCGAATTCTTGCTGGTATCAATCTAAATGCAGCAGAAAGATTTTTCATAGAATAGTATGCATTCACCCTGAACCTTGCATTCATAACACCGCCATGAGTATATGCAAAATCTATTTCTCTGTTTACTTCAAGAAGCTCCTTTTTATCATCAGACAATACTGAGAATACTAGATTTTCGACATCTTCAGGTGTAAGAATCTTTTCTCCAAGATCTTGTAGTTCTCCATCAACTCTCATAATAGGAGGGTAACCTGCTGAAAGATGTAAATCTGAAGCATTTCTGTTAATAGACTCAGATAGCAAACTATCAATGGTAAGATTCGAAGATGTATCAAATGAGGAAGTATCAACTAGTTGTACTTGCGGTGCAGGTGAATTCAGGGTCGTAGTAACATTGACAGAAGAGGTAGAATCAATATTTTCTTCTTTCTTTTCTTCACTCTTTGGTAAATTTGCAAGATTGTTTGACTTCGGCTCACGGTTCATTGCTCTTGGTTTCTTCATATCCGGCATAATACTTTCTAAAGCTCCGAAGTTTGTTGGAGTACTAATCGGTACAACTGGAGGAGTAGAATTAAACTCACTTTGCATATCTTGGAGAATTTCTTCCGGTTTTACATCATCAACCTGTGGTGCAATATTTTGTTGAGGTTGAGTAGGAACCTGTTTATCCTGTTCTAATAAATCCTCCAAACTCTTTCTTAAATCTACTAATTTGCTTTCCTCATCGACCAAAGTGTTTTGACTAGAAACTTGTTGTGGTTGAGTATTAACTTGTGGATTTGAGAAATCCGGATAGGGAAATTGTGTATTATTTATTGAATTTTGATTTTGGGCAGTATCAGGCATATATATTTATACCAAAAATTTATTCTTTTGAAACCCTCAGAACTTCTTCCAATGTTGTCATTCCTTCAAGAGCTTTAAGATAGCCATCTTGAATCATTGTCAGCATTCCATTTTCAATTGCAGCTTCTCTGATATCAGCATCTGTAACATTTTGCATAATCATCCTACTTATTCTCTCATTCACATCTAAAACTTCAAAAATACCAATTCTTCTAGAATATCCGGATCCACCACATTTGTCACAACCTTTTCCTCTATACAAATATATTATTGGTTGACCATCAGGCCCAATCTCTGGTGCTTTCATTACACTTGCAGAGCCATTGTTCTCTTGCATATTTTTAGATGAGACAACACGATTAAGATACTGAATCAGATCAAATCCTTTTGCAGTCTTCATAACCTCTAAGATATTAGCAACAACCTCAGGTTGTGCAGGATAAGCTTCAATACAATTTGAGCAAATAGCACCTGGCAATCTTTGAGCCACAACAACACGAATAGTAGAAGCTAAAAGATATGGTTCAATACCCATATCGAGAAGCCTTGGAATAGCAGCAGGAGCACTATTTGTGTGGAGAGTAGAAAGTACCAAGTGACCAGTCAATGAAGCTTGAACTGCAAGTTGAGCAGTTTCTTCATCACGGATTTCTCCAACCATTACGATATCAGGGTCTTGTCTTAATACTGATCGTAAACCATTCGCAAAGGTCAAACCAACATCAGGATTTATCTGCACCTGTGTAACACCAGGGATTCTAATCTCAACAGGATTTTCTAGAGAAATAATATTGACCTTAGGGTCATTAACTTTAATAAGGGAGCATGCCAAAGTTCTTGTTTTACCACTACCAGTAGGTCCAGTAATCAAAGCGATACCATTAGTCACACTCAAAGCATCTAGATAGATTTTGTAAGCATTTCCTCTCAAGCCAGTACTTTCCAAAGTAATATCTGTAGTTTCAGATTCTAGCAACCTCATTACAACTTTTTCCCCTTGTATAGTAGGCATAATGGAAACACGAAGATCTATCTTAGTATTACCAATCTTTATTGGGAATCTACCATCCTGTGGAACTCTTTTTTCATCAATTTTCAAGTTAGAAAGGATTTTAATTCTGGAAACAATTGCTGGATTCAAATTCTTTGGTAGTGTTAATCGCTCAGTCATCATACCGTTAATTCTAAATCTTACTCTTACTCTTTTTTCCATTGGTTCTACATGGATATCAGAAGCTTTCGAAGTTACTGCATATTGAAGCATCGAATTTACAATTCTTGCTACAGGAGCAGAAGATAGATCGGTACTAGAAAAGAGAGTAGGGTCTTCACTAATATCTGTAACAGGTACATCTACATCTTCCAATGCATCTGTAACCTCAGAACTCATCATATCTCCAACTCTTCTATCTAGGATTGACTTAATTCCTTCACTAGTAGTTATGTACACTTGAATACGAGTACCCCTCGGATATTTTTGTTCTAAAGCTTCTGTAGCTTGGATATCAAAAGGATCCTCCATAGCTATCTTTACAAAATCCTGACCTCTTTCAAATGGCACAGCTTTGTATTTTGCGAGATTATCAATTGGAACTTCTGCAATAACACTCTCAGAGATAGTTTGCTTTGTAAGATCAACAAATGGAATACCAAAAATTTCAGATTTGGCTTTTGCAATCTCCTCATCTGGAACAGCATTCAATTCTTTTAATATTACTTCTTCACTTTTTTCAGAACGACTTCGTTCAAGAAGCACTTTTCTAGAGACTTCATCATTAACCAATCCTTTATTTTGAAGATACTTTAAAAGAGATGTACTAATGGGCATAAGGCAGTAAACACATGTTATATCTAACTCTTTCCAGTTTATGCTAATCCGCTATCTTAGTCAATATAATAAAGAAATGAGCATATGCTAAAATAGATCAATGACATACATCCTTGTTAACAAAAACAAAGAAGGTAGAGAAGCCTCCTTAAGAGAAACTTTGAACAAAGTTTTCAACAGAGAGTTGAAAGAAGACGAAATCAAAACTTGCCCTGATATACATATATTAGATATTGAAGAAAAGAACAGTATAGGTATAGAGGATATAAAAGACTTCTTAATCGAAATGAGGTACAAACCATTCCAAGAAGGCATTCAAGCTGGAATAATAAAAGAAGCTCAGAAACTTACCCAACAAGCTCAGAATGCTTTGTTGAAAACATTAGAAGAAACAACCAAATACTCTGTATATATACTTCCCGTAGACAACGAAAAGAATCTTTTAGCTACAATTAGATCGAGGGGCAGGGTGATATATTCACAAAATAAGAACTATGAACCGGAAGAAAAATTAGATATTCAGAACATATTAGAGAACGACCTTTACAATAAATTCCTCGTTGCTGAAAAGTATTCAGCAGATAAAGATTCTTCACTAAAATTAATTTCTAACTTTGAAGAATACTTTAAAAAGAAACTTGAATTAGATATTAAAAATGGTAATATTGGAAGCTCTAGGACATTTGCAGAGACCTTAAAGAACCTTCAAAAAAGTAGAGATAAGATCATTGCAAATTGTAATAGAAGACTTGTTTTAGAAAGCATTATGTTGCAATTAAATGCTTAACAAGTAGCAATAAATAGGGTAAAATGTATATTACTTGAGGCTGAAATAATTTACACTTCTTGAAATAATTATGAGTGAAAACACAGATTACGGAGCATCAAATATTCAAGTTCTCAAAGGTCTAGAGGCTGTTAGAAAAAGGCCTGCTATGTACATAGGTTCTACAGATTCAAATGGTCTTCACCATATTTTTACAGAAATTTTAGACAACTCAGTGGATGAGGCAATCGCAGGATTCTGTACACATATATGGGTAACATTAAACAAAGATGGCTCATTGACAGTTAGGGACAACGGAAGAGGTATACCTGTAGAAATACACCCTGAAACAAAAGTATCTACTCTTGAAACGGTTATGACAAATCTTCATGCAGGAGGTAAGTTTGAACAAGGTGCATACAAAGTATCTGGAGGTTTACACGGTGTTGGTATGAAATGTACGAATGCTCTCTCTGAATGGATGGTTACAACTGTTAAGAAAGACGGTGGAATATACGAGCAAAGATATGAGAGAGGTGTACCTGCAGCACCAGTGAAGAGAATTGGAGATACAACAGAGACAGGTACACAACACACATTCCTTCCTGATGACCAAATATTTTCAACTACAGAGTTTGAATTTGAAACAATTGTAAAAAAATGTAGACAGCATGCATATTTAACTGCAGGTTTAAGAATATCTGTTTTAGACGAAAGCTCTGAAGAATCAAAAAAATATGACCTCTATTTCGAAGATGGAATCAAATCGTATGTAAGATTCTTGAATATTGAAGAGAAGATCGTTGGTACAGAACCTTTCTACATGAGCAAAGAGGAAGATGATGTCTTAGTAGAAGTATCTCTTCAATATACAGATAGCATGGAAGAGAATGTAAGATGCTACACAAACAATATTGTAAATCCAGAAGGTGGTACACACTTAGCAGGTTTTAGGACTGCAATAACAAGTGCAATAAATTCATATGCTCAGAAAGCAGAGTTACTAAAGGGATTAAATGGGACTTTAAGTGGAGATGATGTTAGAGAAGGTTTGACAGCTATTGTTTCTGTAAAAGTTCCTAATCCACAATTTGAAGGACAGACTAAGATCAAATTAAACAACCCTGAAGTTAAAAGTATTGTAGGGAAAGTAGTTAGAGACGAATTACTTACATATTTTGAAGAGCATCCACAAGAAGCGAAAAGCATTATTGGGAAAGCAGTTCTAGCAAACAAAGCAAAAGCTGCAGCAAAAGCTGCAAGAGATGCAGTCATTAGAAAAAGTGCACTTGAATCTACAACACTACCTGGTAAGTTAGCAGACTGTACAAGTAAAGATCCTTCCGTAAGTGAACTATTTTTAGTAGAGGGAAACTCTGCAGGTGGCTCTGCAAAACAAGGTAGAGACAGACATACTCAAGCAATTCTTCCTCTAAGAGGTAAGATTATTAACACTCACAAGTACAGGGTAGATAGAGTTCTTTCAAATAGTGAATTCAACGATATTACAACAGCATTAGGAGTTGGAATAGGTGATACCTTAGATATTTCAAAACTTAGATACCACAAAATAATATTGAT
>JAAZOC010000020.1 GCA_012797935.1 Candidatus Microgenomates bacterium
CCCACCATATTTTTACATTACCAATCTTGATATGAAATCCAAAAAGAAAGAAGCTAAAGAATATGTCGTTGATATTAGAAGATTACCAAAAGCAAGGGGAATAAATATTACAAGTATAATCATATTGATTGCTGTTGGTGTTATTTTTTCAATTGGTTTTTACATTTTTAGAGTACTTGGTTCCAATGGAGAAGAAGTTTCTGTTAGTCAAATTGTTACAGATATTTCTGATAAAAAATATGAAAAGATACTTCTAAAAGATGATATGGTAATTATTGAATACAAAGGCCAAGTTGAGGGAAAAGATGCAACTTTAAGAAAATATGCTCTTTTGCCAAGTGGCTCTAATTTTTACGAAATTCTTTCTTCCTCAGGTTTAAATATTAAAGATCTTGAGCATGACTTTTACGAACCTAAGCTAGGTATTACATTCGGAGATGTCTTAACATTCATATTCCTTTCTGCAGGATTAGTTCTTGTATATATAATGATAAAAAATATGCAGGCATCAGGTGGTAAGATTATGGATTTTGGAGAGAGTAAAGCAAGACTTCTTTTTGGTAAAAAAACTGGTATTACATTTGCAGAAGTTGCTGGTATTGAAGAAGTAAAAGAAGAGTTAGTTGAAATTGTTGATTTCCTTAAAAATCCTAAGAAATACAGAGAAATTGGAGCAAGAATTCCAAGAGGTGTTTTGTTAGCTGGTGCTCCTGGTACTGGTAAAACTTTACTTGCAAAAGCAATTGCAGGAGAAGCAGGAGTCCCATTCTTTCATACTTCTGGATCTGAATTTGAAGAAATGTTAGTAGGAGCAGGAGCTTCTAGGGTTAGAGATCTTTTCAAAAAAGCTAGAAATGCATCTCCATGTATCATCTTCATTGATGAAATTGATGCTGTTGCTAAGAAAAGAGGTACTGTTCTACATTCTGGAGCAGGTGAGCAGACTTTGAACCAGATACTTGTTGAAATGGATGGTTTAGAGGAGAGAGAAAATGTCATTGTGCTTGCTGCTACAAACAGACCAGATGTTTTAGATCCAGCAATTTTAAGACCAGGAAGATTTGACAGAACTGTTTTTGTACAAATGCCAGATATGAAAGGTAGAAGGGCAATTTTAGAAGTTCATGCTAGAAACAAGAAATTTGAAGATGGTGTTGATTTAGATACATTGGCAAAGAAAACAGTTGGATACTCTGGAGCAGATCTTGAAAATCTGTTAAATGAGGCAGCAATTATGGCAGCTAAAGAAGACAGAAAGAAAATATCTCAAGAGGATTTGATGGAATCATACCTAAAGGTAAAGCTAGGAAGGAAAAAGAAAGATGGAAAAGATGATGACGATATCAAGAAAACAGCATACCATGAAGCTGGACATGCTGTTGTTGCTAAGTTAACAGACGGTGCAGATCCAGTAGAGCAAATCTCAATTATTTCTAGAGGTATGAGTGGTGGTGTAACTGTATATTTACCAGAAAAAGACAGAAGCTTCTTGTATGAGAAACAGATGATTGCATGGTTAAGATCTGGAGTTGCAGGAAGAGCAGCTGAAGAAGTTTTCTTAGGAGAAATTTCTACAGGCGCATCTAGTGATATTGAGCAGGTTACTGAAACAGCAAGAGAAATGGTAATGAAATATGGTATGAGTAAGAAATTGGGAATGGTTAAATATGGAGATTCTGAAGAAACAAAACATCTAGGATATTCATATGGTGGAGGTAGAGAATATAGCGAAGAAACAGCAAAGATGATAGACGATGAAGTTAAAAGAATGATAGATGAAGCATATGAATATGCGAAGAAAACTTTGATTGAAAACAAGACTCTTGTAGAAAAATTAGTAAATCTTTTACTTGAGAAAGAAGTTGTAGCAAGAGAAGAATTTGATGCTTTGTTCAAATAGATATTGTAGAATTGCAATATGAACTTAGTAAAAAACAGTAAGGACAGATTTCTTGCAATAGATGCAAATGCTATTGTTCACAGAGCTTTTCATGCATATCCTCCGACATTACAAACAGAAGATGGTTTACAAGTAAATGCTGTATATGGTTTTACAGTAATGCTTCTCTCAGCCTTGAAAACATTTGATCCAAAATATGTCCTTTGTTCCTTTGATACTCACAAGCCAACATTCAGACATTTGGAATTTGTAGACTACAAAGCAACAAGGAAACCAACAGATCAATCATTGATTAGTCAATTTCCTCTGGTAGAAGATATCCTCAAAGCATTCAATATCCCAATCTTGAAAAAAGAAGGATTTGAAGCTGACGATGTGTTAGGAACAATATCTAAATATGTTACAGATGGAAAGTGGAGGAACGAGAATGTTGAACTATACATCTTAAGTGGTGACAGAGATTTACTTCAATTAGTTAACGAAAAAGTAAAAGTTTGTTTACCATCTGGGAATTTCAAAAACCTTGTAGCATATGACAGAGAGAAAACATTTGAATATATGGGAATATATCCAGAACAAGTAGTTGATTACAAAGGTATTGCAGGTGATCCATCTGATAACATCCCTGGCATAAAAGGAATAGGAAACAAAACAGCAATTGAGTTGTTAAGTAAATACGGAGATTTAGATACAATTTACAAGAATTTAAAAGATATCAAACCAAGGTATGCTAACCTTTTTACAGAAGGAGTAGAACAAGCAGAGCTAAGTAGGAAACTTGCAAAGATTGAGCAGGAAGTTGGGGTAGATATTAGATTAGAAGAAGCTTTGCTTAGAGATTTTGAGAAAAAACATGTTGTAGAGATATTTAAAAACTTTGGTTTTAAATCTTTAATCCCAAGACTTGATGAAATTGATGGAAACGAAGAAGTCTCAGATTCTGCACAGTTAGATATGTTTTCTACAAATGTAAATAAAACATTTAATTGGACATCAAAAGAAAGCATAGATTTAGCAATATCAAAATCTAAAGAAATAATTGTTGCATA
>JAAZOC010000021.1 GCA_012797935.1 Candidatus Microgenomates bacterium
TGCCCATGGGTAAACTCAATTTCAAATAGTGCTATTATATATATAACTGAATTCTGTCATATTTATGTATGAAAGTAACTAAGAATATATTTTGGTATTTATTTCTATTCTATTTCCTTGTACATCTAGTTCTTTTCCCAATATGTTTCTTCTATACAAATCAAACAATTGATTTAGAATCTTTTGGAATATCAGAGTATGTTAAGGATTATCTATCTAGAATATGTTCTACATTGTTAACTTTTACTTTCCTTTTGTTGTTATCCTTAAAGAAGAAATTCTATTTAGACAAAAATAGATCCTTCATACTTTTTCTTCTTACTACAATACTTTTCTTCGATACCCTTGGTAACTTCTTTGGTTGGTTTGATGTAAATGGGATACTAAGATTCCTTTGGTTTGATGATGTCATTCATTTCTTCTCACCTATATTAGTTTCATTAAGTTGTATATGGTATCTCTATGTAGTAGAGAAGAATGAAAAGTACTTAAGTCTTGTTACTGCAAGTTGTGTTGCTCTTACATTAAGTTCCATTTGGGAAATATATGAATATTGGAGCGACAGAGTATACAAAACAGAAATGTTAAAAGGTGGAATAGAGGATACTATGTCAGACATGACTGCAGGTTTACTTGGTGTAATATTTTTCTCTATTTGCTTTTGTATTGTAACTAGAAAATCTAGTTAACAGTCATACTTGCTAAGATTCCATCGAGTACTAACAAGTCTTCTTCAGGTATACCACTAGTTATCTTTGTATAGTAGGCAGTTCCTTCATATTCATATGAATCAATGAAAGACAAACCATTTAATGTCATAAAGCCTTTTTCACACTGAGGCTCAAAAGTATTGTTGTTTGCTTTTGTATCATAGTAAAGATCTGTATTTACTCTTCTCATAGATTTACCTAAAAATACAAAATCAGTATGTGCTGTATTTGTATAATCGAGTGTTTCCAAGTCCATATCTACTTCTTCATTCATGTCCTCTTGTTCTTCTGTATATGCAGGATCACTATCATCAAACAATGGTATTTCCGGACATCCTACAAAACCAATGCCAGAGACAGCACCTATCTCCATAACTAAAGTAGTACCTTTTAATATATGGATACCAGTTATTCCTGTATATGTAACTCCTTCAACAAGCATATCCGTGCCATCACCATCTTCATACTCTTGAATCGTCCATCCTTCAGGTAGTATTGCGGAGATATATTCTCCATCAAATACATTCATACTTTCTTCTTCTTGAGTATCCTCCTGTTCCGTGTTTTTTTGCTCTGAAGAATCCTCAGCTTTTTTTAGATTTAGTATATTGTTTAGATCAATATATCCATTCTTGTAAGCAATATACCCAAGTAAAAATATTGTTAAAAGCGCGAGGAATACGTTTAAAATTATCAATCCAACACCACCATTGTTTTTCTCCTCAGGATTCTCCTGTGGAGTGACATTCTTTATTTCTTCTTCCATTGCTATTACTAATTTAATTTAAATATCTAAAGTTATTCTGTACAAGCCATTTCTGTACAGATTGTCTCTCCATTACTGCACACACACTGATTGCAACCATCTGAAGAAGGATATTTTTCTTTGTCTGAGTATGCCCAACCATTATATTCGCATACAGATTTTTGAGGTACAAGCTGAGTAGAGTAAACGATATAGCTAATCAAGCCAATTACAATGGTGCCAAGTGTGATACTTAACCCAAGAAGAAAAGAATTGTCTTTTGTATTAGACTCTTCCATACATTTAGTATATACGATTAATTATACTTTTAACAATGTCGCAATGTAGTAGGAAGATACTGCAGTTATTGTTGAGACACTTGTTCCCCATATTATATCTATTACTGTTACTGATACAGGCCAATTTTTCAAGGTTGCAAGGTTTGTTAAATCGTATGTTGAATATGTCAGACAACCAAAGAGCGCTCCAAGAAGTATTACTTTCCATATTGATTTGCTCTCATATCCTGGGATAACTGCAAAAACTATTATTCCCACAACGAATATCAAGTAAAAGATTAAAGCTGGAATGAGATTTGGATTTTCTGAAAGTAGATGACCGATCTTTTGAGCATAGAGATTCTTTGCTATGAAGTTTAACCAAATGAAATCAATGGCTAAGAATACTACAAATGTTAGAATGTAAAGAATCATATATTTCATATATCCAATATTATCATATTCTGATAATATTGTTAGGAATATGGTGAAGTTTCTAAAAAGATATTACAGAACGGTTATTTTGATTTCTCTTATCGTCTTTGTTATTGCTTCTAATTTCTTTATCTACAGATTTGCATCGGATGCAATTGTAATACTCTTAATTATTGTTGCAATTATATTCAAGAAAGAAAGAGAGTTTTTTCGAGAATGGAGTATTCCTATTCTCCTCTTCTATTTCTACGAGTATATTCGTGGTAGGGGATATATATTGGCAGAATTCTTTGGTAGGCCATTGCTTACAGATTGGTTAGTTAATCTTGAAAACAGAATTTTTGATATTGGTGGTGATATCCCAAATGTATTTTTGCAATACAATTTATCTACTGTGCAGAGTGGTGTGTTTTCTCCAAATTGGTATGACTATGTTCTTTTCTTTTTCTACATATCATTCTTTTGGTTTTGGTTAGGTGTCGGTTGTGTTATTTGGGTAAAGAGAAGAAAAATGTTTAACCGATATATCTATGGTTTGATAGGTCTTTCACTTGTGAGCTCCTTAATATATATACTTTACCCATCTGCACCTCCTTGGTATGCTTCAGAGTTAGGTATTTTACCTCCACTTCAGAGATTAATGCTTTCATATGATTTTTTCTCAACGAAGTATTTTGCGATTGTTAGTACATATGAAAGTAACTATTTCGCAGCATTTCCATCTTTGCATGCTGGTTGGCCAATGTATGCAAGCCTTTTTGCTATTGGAGTGTTTGGGAAAAAAGCTATACCACTTTTAATTGTACCTTTGGTAATTGCTTTTGCTACATGGTATGGAGCAGAACACTATATTATTGATTCCATATTTGGATTTTTACTTGCTGGTATTGCATATGTTGTTGCAACTAAGACAGAGGCGAAAAAAAGTATATGGTTCTGGGGATAATACGGAGAGGGAGGGATTCGAACCCTCGGTAGGCTTTAAAGGGCCTACGACTCGTTAGCAGTGAGTTCCTTTCGGCCACTCAGGCACCTCTCCAAATCAGCTCAATTATACTGCATTCTTGCGATCTATGCTAGAATATATCATGTACTTAGGAATACATGTATCATCTTCAGGTGGCATTGAAAACTCCATTAAGAATGGGGATATGTATTCTGTTAACAGTATTCAAATGATGCTAACAGCACCAATGAAATGGGTCACAAAGTTAGTACCTGAGGAAGATATTCAAAAGTTTGTAAATGCACTTGAACAGTCTCAAGTTGAAAAAATACTTCTCCATGGGATATATTTGACGAATCTAGCTAGAAAAGACAAGCAGCTTTTTCATTTAGGCAAGATGGGTTTAGTTGTGTATTTAGATTTTGCAGAAAGAGTTGCAAAAGAAATTAAGAAAAGAAATCTTAAAACAGAAATTCTTGGTGTTTGTTTCCATCCTGGTTCTCAAAAAGAACTCTCTTACGAAGATAGTTTAGAAAGAATTTCATATGGCATTCAGTGGGTTTTAGATCAAGTAAAAGGAGATCAAAAACTTTTAATTGAAACAACTGCTGGAACAGGAAACAATCTTGGAAGAAGTTTTACGGAATTAAAGCTAATGAGAGATGGAGTTAAAGACAAAGAAAGAGTTGGCTTTGTTCTAGATACTCAGCATACTTTCTCTTCTGGGTATGATTGGGTGAATAATTTTGATGGAGTGGTCGAGGATTTAGAAAGAGAATTAGGGATTGAGAATGTGAAGAGTATTCATCTTAATGACTCTATGGTGGATTGTGCTTCTAACAAAGATAGGCATTCTAATCTTGGAGATGGAAAGATAGGGGAGGAGACAATATCTAAAATGTTACATTGTCAGAAGTTGAAGAATATTCCATTCATATTGGAAACTCCTGCATTGAAAAGCAAAGAAACAATTGTTAATGAAGTAAATAAATTAAAAGATTTAGCAAAATGAAATTAGCAATGAAAAAGAAATTAGAAGGATGTTTAAACAAATTACCAGACAGTAAACTGTTACTTTGGTTAACAATAGCTATTCTTCTTGGGGTTCTTCTCTATGTAATTATATTATTCATCTAAAAGATTTTGTCTAAAGTAAAACTAAACGAAAACCAAAAAAGTGCAGTAGAATATTCAAATGGTGATCTTTTAATTATAGCTGGTGCTGGTACAGGTAAAACAGCAGTTTTAACTCAAAGAATTCTACATATTGTTAAAGAAGGAATGGCTAAGCCTTCTGAAATACTAGCTTTGACATTTACAGAGAAAGCAGCTCAAGAAATGCAGGAAAGAGTTGATTTAGAGATGGAATATGGATATGAAGAGCCTTTCATCTCTACCTTTCATTCTTTCTGTGATCGTATCCTTAGAGAAGAGGGCTACAATATTGGGTTAGATGGTAGCTATTCATTAATGAGTTCTGCTCAAGCATATATTTTCTTAAGGAAACACTTGTATGATCTTCCTTTGAATTCTTTAAGGCCAAAAGGTAATCCTACAAAATTTCTTAATGATTTCCTTAAGCATATATCAAGGTTGCAAGACGAGGATGTTTCTCCTGAAGAATATGTTGAATTTGCAAAAAAACTCCCTAATGCAGGTGTTGCTGAGAAAGAAGAATACAAGAGAATCAATGAACTTGCTCTTACATACAAGAAATATACAGAACTTAAAATAGCAAATTCAAAGATTGATTTTGGAGACTTAATAATCTTTACAATTAAGCTATTTAGAGAAAAACCAAATATCCTTGAA
>JAAZOC010000022.1 GCA_012797935.1 Candidatus Microgenomates bacterium
GTTTTGTTTTTATCTGTTTTTATTTCAACAATATTTCCTGTCTCTACTTTTGTAGAAAGACTCACTGGCTTTCCATTTATTTTTGCTCCTGTTGCACTGTTGCCAATGTGTGTATGCAATCTATATGCAAAATCCAAAACAGTATCACCTTTTTCTAATGGAATTATTTTATTCTTAGGTGTAAATGCAAATACTTCTTCTTTGAATATGTCAGCTTTTACTGGAATACTAAATATCTTGTTACTTTTGTCTTGACATTCTTCAATTTGTTTCTGAATTTCCTCTACCCAATGGTATTCATTTGTTGGGTTAGCATATCTTGATTTGCTTGCTTTGTAAGCTATGTGTGATGCTGTACCATATGTATTTGTGTAGTACATTTCTTCTGTAAGTATTTGTACTTCTATATGCAATGGTGAAATTAATGGAAATTTCGCAGGGAAATGCATTGCACGGTATCCATTCTTTTTAGGATTTGAAATGTAATCATCAAATCTTTCATAGTTGATTTCTGCATTATCCATGAGTTTTTCTAATCCCTTGTAACAATTGTCTTCATCTTTAAATACAATTCTAAATGCAATGAGATCTTCGAGACTATCTATTTTAGGATTTATCCATTCCTTCTCATATTTTTTTAATTTCTTGTATATGCTGTATTTACTTTTTACTCTTCCAGCTATACTTGGTTTAGGAGATATATCTTTCATATTCTCCTCTAAAGCTTTTTTGTATTTAGCAAAAAGAGTATTGTTGATATTACCTTCTTTTAATTTCTTGTCTATACTTTCATATTCAGTTGGTAAATATTCTTTGAAAGCATTTTCTTCTATTTCTTTCTTTATTGTTTCAAAGTGTAAGTATTCTGCAAGTACAGAATATATATTTAAGGCTTTGTTTAGAGCCTCCTTTTTTTTCTCTGCAGGTATGTTCTTTATCGTATCAACATCATTCTTTTTATCTAGGATCTTGAGTATGACTGGTCGAAGATCTTTAGAACTATTTAGAATGTACTTAATGATGATATCGGTATCAGTATCAGTAGCTTCTGTTACATTTCTTACTCTTTTAGAATCTTGTATTAAGAAAAATATTTCTTCGCCAAAATTTTCTTTGACATATCTTTCTTCTGTATCTAGATCAATTTCGTGTAATATTCCTGCTATTACTGTTGCTGTGTCCATTTTCATTTCTCTTAAGTCTGTTGCTACACTTAGAGTATGAATGATCATTGGATCTCCATTGAATCTTTTTTTACCTTCATAGTATTTTTTCGCATATTCAATACTTTTTTTAACCTCTGGTAAGAACTCTTTTGGTATCAATTTTAATATTCTTTTTTCTTTTTTTTCTATATCTTCCATATTTGAAAACTCCCTTTGCAAGGGGTTAAATAGCTTAGATATTTCCCCTTGATTAAGATTGGTGTGTTACTCTGCAGATATTCTTCCCAACCTTGAGTATGAAGGATGGATATTGTGACAATGTGATTGATTCATTGAATTGATTCTTTCTTTGATCGTTTATTTTTACAGCTCCCTGTTCTACTAATCTTCTTGCCTGTCCTTTGCTACTTGCAAAGTTTACTTTTACAAGAAGATCATTTAATTCAATATCGCTCTCTGCAATTGCTATCTCTGGAATTTCTGTTTCCATATCCTTTTTCTGAAATACTGATTCAAAAAATCCTTGTGCCTTTTCTGCTTCTTCCTTTGAAGTTATCTCTTCTGTTATTCTAAATGCTAATTCTTTTTTCAAATTCATTGGATTCTCTCCATTCTCAATTCTTTTTTTGTATTCATTTAATTCGGGTATTGATGCAAATGTAAGTATTTCAAATCCTCTTAAAATTACATCATCTCCAAATGCCATTACTTTTCCATATATGTCCTCTGGAGAATCATCCATTCTAATCATGTTTCCGGTAGTTTTACCCATCTTTGTACCATCTGATGTTGTTAAAAGTTTCCCTGCTAAAACAAATTTTTCTTTTTTCAAATGATTAAATATCATTTCTCTTCCTGCAAGCATATTGAAAAGTTGATCGTTTCCTCCTATCTCGACATCAATATCCATTGCTACAGAATCATATCCTTGCATCAATGGGTACAAAAATTCGTTTAAGTGAATAGGTTTGTTTTCTTCCATTCTTTTCTGGAACATATCTCTCTTGAGCATCTGCTGTACCGTAAATTCAGCTGCAAGCTCTACTACATCTTTAAATGTCATTTCATCGTGCCATTGACTGTTGTAAAGGATATCTACGGGATTCTCTTTGTTGTTAATATCAATTATCTTTGAAGCTTGTGCTATGTAACTCTTCATATTCTCTTCTACCTGTTCTTTTGTGAGCATGATTCTTGATGCACTTTTGTCAGTTGGATCACCGATTCTTGCTGTAAAATCACCAATGAGGAATATGACATGATGTCCAAGCTTTCTAAAATCTTCCAACTTTCTCATTCCTACTGTATGGCCAATGTGAAGTGTGTTTCCTGAAGGATCAAAACCCTGGTATACATTTATTCTTTTTCCAGATTCAAGAAGTTCTTTTAGTCCGTCTTTAGAAGGAAGTATTTGTTCTACTCCTTTTTCTAGTATTCTTTCGATTATTTCTGGATCTTTTTTTATTTCCACTCCAGTATTATATCTATATTGTGAAAAACTTTCCAGTTTGTTATTCTTTAGCTATGGACAAGGTAAAAACTGCTTTTTTAGTATTCTTCATTTCTCTACTTTTTGTTTTTCCTAAAAATGTATTTGCAGAAGAATCAAAAGTTGTTGGTATACAAACAATAGCTGAATATTCAGATGATATTAAGGGGAACAAAGATAACTTACTCTTTGTAAGCAATGATTGTGAAGCTTGTGATGAGTTAAAAGATGATATTTCTGAAATGAAAATATATTCTTTCCCGGTATATTTGATTAATACTTCTGATGACGAGAATTTTACTAAATTACTAAAGAGCTTGTATCTTTCATGCAGTAGCTCAGGTGTAGAACCAAGTGTTCCATTCCTCTATTCTGCTGACAATTGCTATATTGGTAAATTAAGTATAGTAAACAGGATATCTTCTTTAGCTGTTGAGAATGGAACTTCTGTTTCAGAAGATAATTTTGATTTTTTGACAGCATACAAGGAGAAGATTGATGCTGAAGAGTATCAGAACAAATCTGTTGTAGATATTGTTTTAGATCAAACAAATCTTTGGGAATTAATAGTTATTGGTATAACTGTTGTTGTTGCAGTCTTGTTTTTAGTGTATTTGATTGTAAACAGAAAAAGTTCAACAAGGAAACAAAAAACTGTGTATGGTATTTTGCAAGCGCTTCTTTTTGTCTTTCCTACTTTGTATTTGGGTATTAAGGTGAATACGGCTGTGGATTTAAGTAGCCAGTACAGTAGTGCTGGTGGATGTCAGCCAAGTGGTGAGGGTTGTGTGTCATATGCAGAAAGAGAAGCAGCAAGAGCTAAAGATGATGATTACAGATTGGCAAATCCAAAGCAAGCTGCAAAGGCACAAGCATATTTAGATAGTAATGGTGGTGCTGAGAATGCCGTTGCTAACGGAAATGCTCAAGTTATTGCTACTAGTCAGGCTCTCATAGATGCTACTAGAAATCCAGACAAGTCAATTAACTTAGAAGCTGCCAAGAGTTTGCAACAGAGCATACAGTCTGGTTCTGTGACTGCCGTAAGTGGTCAGAAAGTTCAGGTTTCAACTTCTTCAGGTACAGTTACCTTGGATGCCTCTGCAGCATATGCTACAAATCCTTCTGCAGTATATATTGCACAAGTAAATTTAGCATTAGCATCTGAAGGTATTACATGTTCTAGGCTTGAAGATTGTGAATCAGCATTGATAAATAAAAATAGCGCAACATTTGCAAACAAAGCAACAAATCCTGAAGCCTTGTTGTATCAGTTTGATAAAGTAACTGGTCAAATGATAACTACAGCTGTTGGAATGACAACTGTTGATGATTTCTGTGCTCTTACTGGTGGTACAACCGGAGGAAATAGTACGGGATCTGTACTATGTAGGTGTGATAACGGAAAAGGTGGCTATGTATATACTAGGACAGACTCTGGTGCTTCTTGCGATGCTGTTTGTAGAGTAAGAAATTTGGTCTGTGAAGATTGTAATCCTGAACCTCCTGGTCCTCCAACGAATCCACCTACTTCTGGACCATACTGTGGAGATGGAATACTGGGCAATGTTTCTGGAGAAGAATGCGAATACAATGATCCAAGTGGAGTTTCCTGTTCTTGGAACTCTTGTAGCTCATCATGTAAGTGTCCAACTGAAAATATCTCATACTGTGGTGATGGAAAGATAGATAGTGGTGAGCAATGTGAATTAGGTGATCCTACTGGATCTACATGTTCTTGGGGTACATGTAACCAAGTAAACTGTCTCTGCAAAACACCAGGTTGTGGCGATGGTGTTTTGAGTGGAAGTGAAAAATGTGAGAAAAACGACCCTGATGGTGTATCATGTCTTTGGAATAATGAATGTAATCAACTTACCTGTGATTGTAAAGTTGAGCAATCACCTTCATGTGGTGATGGTGTTCTTCAAGACAGTGAACAGTGTGAATTAAATAATCCTCTTGGTAATAGATGCTCTTGGAGTGTCTGCAGTAAATATACTTGTTCTTGTCCTGTTGCTCCTCAAACAGGAATACTTTCGTCTTCTGAATCAAAAGTTATACTTGGA
>JAAZOC010000023.1 GCA_012797935.1 Candidatus Microgenomates bacterium
ACATTAATATCATCAAGAGCTGCTAGTATTGCATCTTCATATCTATCTTTTTTTGCATCACCAAGTATATCTATTGGGTTTGCAATATTTGATTCTTCTGGTAGATCCTTTAAAAGCTTCTCCCTTGTCTTTTCTCCAAGATTTACAACTTCAAGTCCTTCTTTTTCTGCTCTATCTACGGCTATTATTCCAGGGCCACCAGCATTTGTTACTATTGCTATCCTTTTTCCTCTAGGAATAGATTTAAGCTTCATCATTTCCATAAGTTTGAATAGCTCTTCTGAATTTTCAGCTAATATCATGTTGCTTTTTTTGATTGCAGCTGTTGTTGTATCGTATGAAGATGCAAGAGAACCTGTGTGTGATGATATTGCTAATTGAGATTTCTCGGAACTACCTGGTGCTATTATGAGTATTGGTTTCTTAGATTTTTGACAAAGAGAAACTAACTCTTTTCCATCAGTAAACTCTTCTAAATACATAGCTATGGCTGATGTATCAGAATCATTTAAGAATGTTGTAAGTAATTCATTCTCTTGAATATCAGCTTTATTTCCTAATGAAATTACATTTGAAAAACCTAATCCCTTTGCGCACGCCATATCCAATATAATTGTACAGAAAGCCCCTGACTGAGATATGAATGCAATATTACCATTCCCTGGATTTTCTCTGGCAAAAGTTAGGTTTACTTTTGCTTTGTTATTTATATATCCTAAACAGTTTGGTCCTAGTAAACGAATATTTGCATCCTTTAATCTGTTTGCTATTCTTTCTTCAAGTTCTTTGCCTTGTTCACCAGTTTCTTTGAAACCAGCAGAGATAATTACTACAGATTTTACTTTCTTTTCTATACATTGATCTACAACTTGTTCTACAAATTGATATGGTATTGCAATGCATACTGTCTCAATATCTTCTTTAACTGCAAGTATATCTGGGTATGATTTCTTACCAAAGAGTTCTTCATATTTTGGATTTATTGGGTATATTTTCCCATTGTAACCATCTTTCATGAGATTTTGAAGTATTACCGATCCTATTTTTTCTTTACTTTCTGATACTCCTACGATTGCAATTGATTTGGGTGCTAGAATTTGATTTTCCATTATTCGAATTTCTTAAGTAAATTTTTTATACTGTATTGTTTTACTTCCTCTACAAGATTAGTTTTATATCCTTTCCTATTTTCTAAATTCTCGTAAAATGTTTTAACACTATTTATTTTACAAAGAATACCAGTATATATCTTATCATTTTTCTTTTTTGCAAAGAATTCCTCTATCTTTGGAAGTGATTCTCTCTGATATCCCTCTACATTTGAAATATCTTCGGAGTGGTTTTTAAACCATTCAGGAGTCATTTCTTTGTTATATGTTGGACATAGTTGCATTATTTCTATGACACTACAACCCTTGTGTTTTACTCCTTCTTTTATTATCTCTGTAAGTTTAGTTGGATCTCCGGAAAAGGTTTTTGCATAGAAAGTTGGAGAAATGGAAAGTATGAATTTCGTTATATCTAAATCTCTTTCTGGTTTACCATCTGGTAATCCATACATAGTTCTTCCTCTTTCTGTAGAAACTGTTGCTTGGCCTGTTGTTAGTGCAAAGTTTCTGTTGTTATGGATTAGTATTGTAATATCATAGTTTGATCTGATTGCATGGACTAAATGGTCTAAGCCTTCATGGAAGCAACCTCCATCTCCAATATCTGCAATTACTGTAAAATCTCTATTTGCTAAATGTGCTCCAATAGCTAGTGGAATTGATCGTCCATGTAGTCCTTTGAATGCGTATGTGTTTATCATGTCTGCACCATTACCATTGCAACCTATATCAAACGATATGAATGTCTCAGATGGTTGTATTTCAAGATCGGAGAGTGCTTTCTTGAGGGACATATGTATCATGAAGTTTCCACAACCCGGGCACCATGTTGGTATATATTGTGTATTGTATTGTTCTATTGGTGTTTTCATTCTTAAAAATATTCAATTATATCTTCAACGGTTAATGCTCTTCCATCATATTTTAGTATTTTGTTTTTAAACTCATACCCAATTTCTTCTTTAATTAATCCTCCTAGTTGTCCATTCTTGTTGTTTTCTACTAGTATGAGGTTTTTACTATTTTCTTCGATTAATTTTTCTAATGTTTTTGTTTTTAATGGGAATATATATTCGTAGTGTAGATACCCTATCTCTTTATTTTTTTGAATTAGATCTAACATAGTGTTTTTTACAGATCCCCATCCAACAAATATTTCTTTTGCTTTTGTATTTCCATAGTATTTTGGCTCAGGGAGCTCTTTTTCTAATGTTCTTAATTTCTTCATCCTTTTGTTTAACATTGTTACAGCATTGTTGCTTTCATCACAACTACTCCCATCCTCTCGGTGTTCATCACTTGAGGAAAGGTACGGTTTTTTGTTTTTTGAAGGTATCCATCTATCTGATATTCCATCATCTGAATTGTTGTATCGAAGCTTACCATCAGAAAGTCCTCTCTCAATATGTATTGGTGCTGGGAAATTGTCAGATGTATACAGAGATTCTGATATTTGCTTTTCTGTAAGTACAATCACAGGGATTTGGTATCTCTCTGCAATATTGAAAGCTTCTTGTATTAGTGTGTAAGAAGAATGTATGTCACTTACTGCTAATACACATTTTGGGAATTCACCATGTCCACATTTTACCGCATTTGTTAAATCACCTGCTCCACTCCATGTTGGTAAACCTGTGCCAGCTCCTGCTCTTTGGGAAAGAATTACTACCAAAGGAGTCTCAGATATTCCTGAGCATGAAATTGTTTCAATCATTAAGTCAAATCCTCCTCCAGATGTAGCGGTTAATGCTCTTGTTCCCATATACATACTCCCTAAGGACATTTGTATTGCAGTTATTTCATTTTCTGCTTGTTTTACTAGTATTCCGGTTTCTTTTGATGTCTCTCCTATGAATTTAAATATTGATGTTGCTGGAGTCATAGGGTATGCAAAATATGCTCTTACTCCTGCAGTTATTGCTCCAAGTGCAAGAGCTTCATTACCAGTCATTAACAGCTTTTTTGTCTTGATTAGCTTAAG
>JAAZOC010000024.1 GCA_012797935.1 Candidatus Microgenomates bacterium
AAATCAGATGAGAACATATCTCTAACACCAAACATTACAAGTGGTAGTGCAACATCAGGATGTATATTCTTAGCTAAGGGGAACATATATATCAAGGGAGGAGATTACTTAAGTGGAGGTAGTAGTGAGGTTAAGTATGACAGAATTGATGGCTTCTTGATTGCTGAGGATACTATTGAAGTGGAATATGTTGATGAAGAACAAGTAACAAGGGATGGTATTGAAATATTTGGTGGTCTTGTAGGACTGGGTAATCATACAAGTTCTACACCTGCAATTGATATCAAGAGAGATCTAAGACTATTCAATTACTCATATCCTGCTGTTCTTGTTTCTACAAGTGAGAAGTATGCAAAAATGTCTAAAATATTCTTTGCTACTGAGGCTCCTATGTACAAACAAGAAATCGGATTCAAAGGTTTGTAAAATATACATGTTTTAATTAAAATGATATAACTAAATACTGTCATATGAAAAACAACACATACAAAGCACAAGCATTAGCGATATCAATGGTTGTACTTGTAGTATCCTCAATTATTGCAATTTCAGTATATTCTAGAATCATAAAGGACCAAGGACTTTCTGTAGAAGAGAGAGCTTCGGCTGAAGCTTTGGAGGTATCAGACCTGCTATTAGACAAATTAAATGTAACAACAGTAGATAAAATTGTATCAGGAGTAGAAACAGTAACCGAAGCTCCATTTGACTATTCCGCAGGAGTATCATTAGAAGAAAACAATAACGGACAGAGTAGAATCTCGGAACTTCTTACAGAATTAGGTATTAATTACAATTTGAATGACATGGGCTTCTGTAAAATTTCAGATGGTAATCAATATGTAGTATCAATAAAAGAAGCTGATCAAGATACTCCATACGAAATTAGAGCTGGACAGGTATGGAGTCTTCCAACTAATGGTAAAGATTTTAATGAAGATTGTTCTCTTTCTCTCAAAATCACAAAAGGTGATACTAATGCAGGTTTCCTACTTTCAAGAACATATGCAAAATACAATAGCAGTGGAGATGCAACAGAATACAAAGAATATGACTATGACGATATGGTTACTTACTGTTTTAGTGATAATGGATCTGAATGTAATAGCTCCAATTTCCTTGATACTGGTAATTGGCAAAAATACACGGCAGGAGCAATCATAAATGTACCACTTACAGCAACATCTGCACCAACAGGGTATGAGCTCTCTGATATTAGAATTAAAGCAATAGGAGGAAATATCGGTGTTGTATATACAATGGGTGCAAACAATAGTTGTATAGATGGGTTTAGAATGATCCAACTTAGAGCAGCTGCTTACTGTAACGGAATTTACAGAGGAAAGGAAATCCTTATCCCAGAGAAGAAATGGTCAAATGTTCTGTTTGATTATGTACTCTTCAATGGCGAAGGATCTATGTAATGATATTTTCTAAATAGGCATATGACAGTTGAAAGAATTTCAATAAAATTTGTTGGTAGGTCAGGACAAGGAATTGATACTGTTGGGCGAATACTTAGCAAAGCAGTTACCGAAAGTAATCAGTATATTTTTGCTTCTAGGGAGTACCCTTCTTTGATAAAAGGAGGTATATCATCATATCAGGTTGATATCTCTTCAAAAGAAATCTTCTCTTCGTCAAGATTAGTAAATATACTTTGTGCATATACAAAAGAATCACTCGATTACCACCTTAAAACATGTGCAAAAGGATCATTACTCATATACTCTCCAGATATAGAGCTAGATGAGAAACAAGTAGTCTACACAAAGAAAAATGATATCGTTCTTTTACCATTGGATAGTAAAACCATTGTAAAAGAAAACGGCGGAACAGAAATAATGTCCAATACCGTCCCTCTAGGATTAATATTCAGGATACTTGGATTCGACTTGAAAACACTACTAAAAGAGGTAGGAAATAATTTCAAGGGAAAAGACATAAATCTGGAACCTCAATACAAATCAATAGAAGCAGGCTTTAATTCAGCACTCTTTAGACCTGAATATACAAAAGAATTAGAAAAAACAAAATCACTTAAGCTAATCAAAACAAAAAAGCTATTAATGACTGGCAATGAAGCACTTGCACTTGGAGCTATAACAGCAGGAGTAAGAGCATACTTTGCATATCCAATGACTCCAGCGACATCAATATTCAAATTCATTGGAGAAACATCAGATGAAACAGGGATACTAGTAAAACAAGCAGAAA
>JAAZOC010000003.1 GCA_012797935.1 Candidatus Microgenomates bacterium
AGACAGCAAAGAATACTTCTGAGAATAAAGAGAGTTGGTTCCTTGGATCCAAAGGAAATATACGGTATGTTCCCAAAGGTTTCGTCTAGGACAATAAGAAGAGATATGGACTTACTTGTTAACAAGAAACAGGTTAAACAAGATGGTGTAACTAAAGCTACTAAATATATATACATTGGAGGGTAATAATATGAATGTAAAATTTATAGATGTTTGTAATGTTTTTGAAAAAATCGAAGGTATTAAGTCAAGAAATGAAACTACTTCTTGCTTAGCTGAATTTTTTAAAACATTAGATACGGAAGACGCTCAAATTTTGTCTTACTTAGTATTGGGTAGAGTAGCCCCATCCTTTGTAAACAGTGAATTCAACTATTCAGAAAAGAGTATAGTAAATCTTTTAGAAATGTATGAGAAAGTTGAAAAGAGAGGCTCTGACATCAAAAAAATAAGAGAGCAAACTGGAGATATTGGTGATACTGTATATCAAGTATGGTCCTTGTTCGGTTCTAAAGAAAAATCTTTAGCATTGGCTTCTGTATATGATGAACTTTGGAAAATAGTTAATACAACTGGCAATGGGTCTGTAGATTCTAAAAATGCTATTGTTCTGAAAGCTCTGAAGTCTTTTTCTCCTTTGGAAGCTAAATACTTCATTAGAATAATATGTGGGTCCTTGAGATTTGGAATTAATTACAAAACATTGTTAGATGTATTCTCTTTTGTTGCATCTGATGATAAATCTGTGAAAGAAAGTTTAAATAGAGCATATGGTGTATGTGGGGATATAGGGTATATTTGTTCAAAAGTTGTTGGGTTCGAAAAAGAAAAAGTAATTGAAAATCTAAAAACCATTGAGATAACTCCTGGAATTCCAGTTCTTTCCAGATTGGTAGAAAGAGTTCAAACATTTGATGAAGTGTTTGAGAGATTGGAAGCACCAATTATCGTTCAGCCAAAGTTCGATGGGTTGAGATGTCAGATACATAAATATAGTATGTCTGATTTTACAAAGAGTATTAATGTGTTATGGAGTAGGTATATAAAAAAGAGCGAAGAGAGTGGACTCTTTGAGAGCCAGGTCGATTCTACAATTGTAAAACTTTTTACGAGGAACTTAGAAGATGTAACTGAAATGTTCCCTGAAATAGTCGAAGATGCTAAAAAAATAAATAACGACTCATTCATTCTTGACTCTGAGGTTTTAGGTTGGGATGGAAAAGATTTCTTGTCTTTTCAGGATACAATGCAAAGAAGAAGAAAGTATGGTATTGGTGATCTTAAGAAAGATATTCCTGTTAAAGCAATGTGTTTTGATATCCTGTATTTAAATTCAGTACCTTTGTATCAAAAAGATACTAAAGAGAGGGTTGAGATATTGAGTGAATTTAGTACTATCGGGAGTATTGGAAAAGCTGAGACAGTAGAGGTTTCTTCTTCTGAGGAATTGGATAGGATTTTCCAGGAAAATGTCCAAGCTGGCTTTGAGGGTGTAATTGTCAAACAGAGACCTGGAGAGTATCTTCCTGGTGTAAGAAATTACGAATGGATAAAATTAAAAAAATCTATGATGAGTTCTCTTGTTGATACTGTCGATCTTGTTGCTGTTGGCTACTATCGTGGTTCTGGAAGAAGAGCAAATCTTGGAGTTGGTGCTGTATTAGGTGCTTTGTATAATGAAGAAGATGACGTTTTTGAAGCTATTTGTAAAGTGGGTACAGGTATTAGTGATGACATGTTGAAGCAAATAAAGACTTCTCTTGAAGGTGATTCAGTGAAAGATGGATTGCAAAATGTTAAAGTTCCAAAATCTCTAAAACCTGATGTGCTTGTATATCCAAAAATAGTATTTACAGTTGAGGCAGATGAAATAACTAAGAGAATTGGAAATGGAGATGAAAATATTGGATGCGGGCTATCTCTTAGATTCCCAAGATTAGTAGAGTGGGGTAGAGATAAATCCCCTTCTGATGCCACTTCTGTGAAAGAACTTTCTTCTATGTTCGAGAATCGAAAGAAGTAGCTCTGAAATTGATTATTTGACTCTTGCATAACCTGTTTTTCTGTGTTAAAATCCTTTTCACGAGTTTGGGATTATATAAGGAGATACAGGCTTCCTCTTAGAGAATTCCTCTAATGAACCCCTGATAGCAAGATATTTACATATCTTCAAAATAGTTACCCTCTCAGCTCCTTAAAAGTTGAAGAGTGACAGGAAGTCTAAAATATTGACTTTCTATATATGTGTGAAGGGTTCACACAATTCATTTAGTCAGAAAAATTAAAATCCAACCAACGCTGGTTGGTCATATTGCTTTATAAGTGGTATGCAAAGTCAAGCGTTTTTTCAATGAGAGTTTGATCATAGCTCAGGATGAACGTTGGCTGTGTGCCTAAGGTATGCAAGTCGAACGATCCCTGTTGATTTCTTGAGACTTCGGTTGATAGATTTCTTTTTGGGATAGTGGCAAACGGGTGCGTAACACGTGGATAACCTGCCTTAAAGTCATGAACAGCTCATCGAAAGATGGGATAATACATGATAGTCTTACATTTCTTTTTGTTTTGTAAGTAAAGCTCCGGCGCTTTAAGAGGGGTCCGCGTCCTATCAGCTTGTTGGTGATGTAATGGCTCACCAAGGCTAAGACGGGTAGCTGGCGTGAGAGCGCGGTCAGCCACCATGGAACTGAGACACGG
>JAAZOC010000025.1 GCA_012797935.1 Candidatus Microgenomates bacterium
AATCTGAAAACTGTTAATATATATACATGGATGAAACAATATCCACAGAAAAACAAACAGAAAGTCTAGAAAAAAAATTCAACTCATCGTTACAAGACAATTCAACATACAGAAACTGTGCTGGCTTTGTATCGTACATGAGTGGATTAAACGATCAAGAAACACTTGTTAATCCAAATGACTTAGCAAAACAATTAAAAGAGAATGGTAGAGTAGAGTTAGATTCAAATACTTCCCTTCCTGAAGAAGAATATATCAGTAGAGCAAAAGAATCAGATATTGTATCTGTTTTAGTTGATTTAGAAAAAATCCCAAATCCAAAAACACTTGAGGAAATTGTTAACAATACGAGAAGTGGCCTAACATTTGTTCATTTTGCATTAATAGATCCAGAAGACAAAACAAAAGTATATGCTAGACCAGATCTTGAGAAAAAACCTTCTCATTCAAATTGGAAAGATGTTTTAAACGGTATTGATGAATTTAAAGGTATGAAAATGTACCTTTTATTCTTCAATATCTAAACAAAGGTTAAAGCAAAACCTTTTTTACCTGCTCTTCCAGTTCTACCAATACGATGAGTATAGTCCTCATATGTCTGAGGCATATCATAGTTAATGACATGAGATATATTGTTTACATCTAAACCTCTAGATGCAACATCAGTAGCTACTAGTACATCTATCTTTCCACTCTTAAACTTCTCAATAATTCTACTTCTTTGATTCTGTCTCTTACCACCATGTAAAGACTCTACATACAAATCATCTCTCTCGAGTGCTTTACAAAGCTTGTCTGCTTCCCATTTTGTAGATGTAAATACTAATACTTTCTCTAATTCTTCTTGTTTCAACAATTCAGTTAAAACATCTAATTTACTCTGACCTTTTTCTAATCTAATTATATCTTGATCAACAAACTTACCAGCTTCTTGTCTTTCGACCTCAACCTTAACAGGATCAGTAAGAAGAGTATTAGCAATCTCTTCTGATTTTCTATCCATAGTTGCAGAAAAGAACAATGATTGTCTAACAGAATCCAAACTATTAACAATGTGTTTAATATCATCAACAAATCCCATATCCAACATTCTGTCTACTTCATCAAGTATTACATTATTTATTATTGAAAGGTTGATATATCCTCTTTGAGAAATATCTTTCAATCTTCCTGGAGTACAAATTACAAATTCAGGATCTCTCTTTAACATTGTAATTTGTGTTTGCATACTATTCCCACCCATAATGAGAACACTCTTAAGACCTGTACCTGATGAAAGTTTCTTAAACTCATCTTGTATTTGCATAGCAAGTTCTCTTGTAGGTTCTACAATCAAACATTTGTTATCACTATCTTTGAGTAATTTATCTATCATAGGGATGAGGAATGCTGCTGTTTTACCAGAACCAGTACTTGCAATACCCAATATATCTCTTCCTTCAATTATTTTAGGAATAGACTGATACTGAATCTTAGTAGGGTTACTATATCCAACATTGTAGATATTTTTCTTAAGAATATCTGAAATATCAAATTGAGAATATTCATAGTCATCTACAAATATATTCTCAGGTTTAGCATCAACAGCCTTTGCAATTAATTGATTAATATTAATTGTTGAAGGTTTTTGATTATATCTTCTTCCTCTATTTCTAGAAGACGAGAATCTATTATTTTGGCGATATCCGCCATTGTTTGTGTGATTATATCCCACGGTTGTATTTATTTATTTTATTTTCTGTTTTTATAGAAACCGAAAATAAAATTTAAACCGTATAGGTGCTTATCTCGAAGAATCTACATTAAACGAAGATAGATTATACCATAGTAACCGCTAATAGCATAATCGAAAATATATTGTATACTATTTCATACTTGTAAACTAATTCTAGTACACAAAAAAGAATGATAGATACACTAGTCGGTTTTGTTTTCTGTGGAGGCAAAGGTACAAGATTAATGCCATATACAAAAGATACTCCTAAACCAATACTCCTTACTTTTAATGGTAAAAGTTTTTTAGAGATAAATATTGAGAAACTTCTAAATCTTGGTGCTAAACATATATATGTTAACTACACATATGGGTATGACAAATTTTTAGAGAAGACAAAAAAGTATGGAGAAAGTGTAACACTCATTGAAGAATTAAAACCAATTGGTCATGGTAAGACTTTGTGTAATCTTTTACCATCACTTCAAGAAACAACACACATATACACTGTAAATGGGGATACAATATCATACTTTGATTATTCCAAGTTTTTAAACAACGCGAAAGAAAACAATATCGATTTTCAGATTCTAACAAGTAACAATATATATGTTCAAAGAAATATATTGATAGATGAAGAAAGCAATGTAATAGGATGCAAGTTAAATGACAATAATTACTTCTATACAGAGAAAAGAACAAATCTTCCTTTTACAAATAGTCTCGGAGAGTATGTCATAAATACAAAAGCATTAAATGATATATATCAAGAAACACTCAGTCAGGATTTCTTAGGTATATTTGGTGAGAATGATATTTTAGAAATTCTTGTAAAAAATGGTAAAACTGTAAGAACAGTTCCAATGCAATTACAGTCATATATAAGTGTAAACACGATAGAGGAGTATAATAATTTTTACAAATATAATAATGCCTGAGAATAATTCAGAGGTATATTCATTTCCACAAGAGACTCTAGAAACAGGAGGCATTAGTTCAACAGTTCCACTCTCAATATATCATGCTCCTTTTTCTTTAATGCATATTCAAAGACAAGAAACATTAGATTCGATTCCAATAGACTTTGGTAACACAGCACCTTACTTTATACCAGAAACAAAAGAAGTAGGAAGTGAAATGGCAATGATTGAATTTAATAAGAATGTAGAGAAGTTACCTGAAGAAAAAAAAGAAATAATTAGAAATGAGTTTGAAAAGGTATGCCATAAGGATCGATTTTTTGGAGAATATTTTCCGCAAACATATTCAAAATCTCCAGAAGAAATAAATGGGGCAAAAGTAGAACCAGGAACAACATATGATCCTCTTAAATACATAACAAATTTACTCTTGAAAAGATCTATAGAAAACAACAGCAAAAAACAAGAGATTGTTCTACATCCCGATGTTTTGTATTTTGCTTCTAACGGTCAAAAACAGAATTTACCAGCTGTACTAGAATACTTAAATAACATTACAAAGACACTCGATCAAAAGATATTTTTTGAAAACATGTCTTTTACAAATCTTCATTTCCAAAAAGCTTTTGAAATGTTAGAAAGTCCTTTAGAAATATATGACATGGTAAAAGAGTATAGCCAAATTGGAGTAGTCGCAGATCTAGAACATATTGAGAAGTCCAGTAACAACATAGAAGATATTATGAATATTCCTAATGATAGGTTAATTATCCATGCTAGAGAAAACTATAATAGAAAATATCCAGATTTGTACTTGAATTGTATTAAATATGCAATTCCTTGGATAGTAGAATAATAATGATACAATGGTATATATAAATTAATATTTATAAACAATGAAAAAACTCTTAATATCAGAATTGATTATTTTACTCGCAGGAACAGTATTTGCTTGGTACAATTTCTCTCAAGAATATATTAGTTGGGCAAATTCCAAGACCTGCTCTGTTGGTTGTTCTGCTGGATTGGAGAATCCATTTCTTAGTCCATGTTTCTTTGGAGCAATAGTATTCACAATAGCCTTAGTTATTAGCTATATCTCTCTACGAGTCTTTAGCAAGAGAAAGTAGAAACACTAAAAATATATGTTTAGGGAATATTGGATTAGAAGGATTGTCTTCAATCTCTTTCTTTAGTTTTAGTAATGCTTCTGTTTTCGTTAAATGAGCTTTGTATCCTCTAGCTGCAGAAGTCATAGCTTCAAAAGAATCGATAATACCAACTAGCAAATCAAATTCAGTAAGTGGAAATTCAGGATCCAATTCTGGATATCCAGTACCATCTGCTCTTCTGTGATGATTGTAAGCCGCACTTAGTATTGTTGAATTTATAATTCCACATATTCTCAATAAATCAACACTATCTTTTGGGTGCTTCTTCATTTTCTCCTTCTGTTCATCTGAGAATTTCCCATCAAAAGAGAATAGTTCTTTGTCTCTCGCTTTTCCTAAATCATGGAACAGACCAGCTTGACCAATTACTAATGGATCCATATTACCAATTGTTTCTACCAATTCTTTTGCTTTTTCCAAATCCTCTTCAGTAAGGAAACTCTTTTTATTATCTTTTAAAGAGTTTACTGTATTTAGTAATTCATCTTTTCTTGTATATATATTCACACAAAGAGCAGACATATTTACACTATGGTTCACTGCAGTATAGTCAAGATCAGATTCAAAAAGATTACAGAGTTTTTTGTTGTGACATTTTAGTATTTCACTTAAGAAATAATTTGTTTTCTCAAACCTCACCTTAATTTCTTCTTCATC
>JAAZOC010000026.1 GCA_012797935.1 Candidatus Microgenomates bacterium
AATAATCTTCTTAATAGTTTTGTTTCCAACTTGTTCATTTATGAATGCATAGTCTTCAGGAAGTATTTCATTAAAGATTACTCTTCCAACTGAAGTATGAACTGTTTCTCCTTTTACTTTTACGATTATTTCTTCAGATATTGATATTTCATCTCCTTCATATGCTCTAACAGCATCATCTGGTAATGCGAAGACCTTTGGATTTTCAACATTTACCATATCTGTCATTAAGTAGAAGCCTATGAGCATATCCTTTGCAGGAGATGCTAGAACTTGTCCATTAGAAATATTTACAATATTCTTTGAAGACATCATTTCTCTCTTAGCTTCTTCCATAGCTTCCTCTGTTAGAAGAATATGTACAGCCATTTGGTCACCATCGAAGTCTGCATTAAATGCTTTACATATCAAAGGATGGATTCTAATAGCTTCACCTTCTACCAATCTTGGGAAGAATGCTTGAACACTATACTTGTGAAGAGTTGGGGCTCTATTTAAGAGCACTGGTTTGTTCTTGATTACTTCTTCAAGGATATCCCAAATCATATCTGTCTCTTCTTCTACCATATCTTTTGCCATTCTTACATTTGGAGCTAACTCTCTTTCAAGAAGTTTGTAAATTACAAATGGTTTGAACATTTCTAAAGCAACAGACTTTGGAAGTCCACATTGATCAAATTTCAATTTTGGATCACCATCAATAACAGCTCTTCCTGAGTAATCGACTCTTTTTCCAAGAAGATTCTTTCTGAAGATACCCTTTTTACCTCTAAGATCATCTGTCAAAGATTGGTATGGTAATCTCTTACTATTCATCATTGGCTTAGATGGTCTATGAGAGTTATCTATTAATGCATCAACAGATTCTTGTAACATTCTCTTCTCATTTCTAAGAATGACCTCTGGTGCACCAATCTCAATCAACTTCTTCAATCTATTATTTCTATTAATAATTCTTCTGTAAAGATCATTTAAGTCAGAGGTTGCAAATTTACCACCAGAAAGAGGGATTATTGGTCTTAATTCAGGAGGTAATACTGGTAAAGTATGAATAACCATCCAATTTGGTTTCGTATTGTTCTTCTGGAAACCTTCCAAGTACTGCATTCTTCTTATTGTAGTTACTTTCTTTTCTCCTTTTTCTTTGTCTGCTTGTTTTCTTAATTTTGTTAATTCCTTTTCTACATCTAATCTTTCAAGAAGTTTTTCAATAGCTTCTGCACCCATCAATGCTTCGAAGAAAATCAAATCTCTATCAGCAAGATCAACATATTCATCTTCAGATACAACTGATCCAACTTTCAATTTGTCTATTATCTGACTTATTCTTGAGTAGAATGAGTCTATTTGCTCTTCTTTTTCCGCAAATTCTTTTCTAACTTTAGCAAGAGCCTGTTTTCTCTTATGTTCTATTTGACTTACCTTAAATTCTCCTGATTTGTCTTTCTTTGCTTCTTTAAGTTCTTCCTCAAACATATCAGAAGTTACATTTAATTCCTCTTGTAACTCATCAGCTAAAGCTTTAATTTCCTCTTCTTTTAATTGCTCTGCTCTTTCTCTTACTTCTTCTTTCTTTCCCTTTTCAACATCAATTACCATATATCTTGTGTAATACAAAACAGAAAGAATCTTTTTGTGAGAGATATCCAAAATGATGGACATTTTATTTGGGATACCATATGCAAACCAAACATGTGATACAGGAATTGCAAGATCAATATGACCCATTCTTTCTCTTCTTACATCTTGTGTTGTTACTTCAACTCCACATTTATCACAAACAATCCCCTTATATCGGATCTTTTTGTATTTTCCACAGTAGCATTCATAGTTTTTAGTTGGTCCAAAGATCTTTTCACAGAAAAGTCCATCTGGTTCTGCTCTAAATGTTCTATAGTTTATTGTTTCAGCTTTTGTAACTTCACCATATGACCAATCCAATACCTGATCTGGAGAGGCTAATGTAAGTTTCAAAGCATCAAAATCATCAAATTTGTTCTTATTCATTTTCTGATACCTCCTCCTCTTGGTATTTTTTGTTAGAAATTAAATCAATGTTAAGACAGAGTGCATTTAATTCTTTTACCAAAACCTTGAATGATTCAGGTATATTTACATTCTCTATCTTGTCACCATGGATGATTGCTTTGTAAGCAGCAGATCTTCCTTTGATATCATCAGACTTTATGGTCAACATTTCTTGTAATGCATAAGGTGCACTGTGAGCTTCTAATGCCCAGACTTCCATTTCTCCAAATCTCTGTCCACCCATTTGAGCTTTTCCACCTAATGGCTGTTGAGAAACTGCAGTGTATGGTCCTGTAGATCTAGCATGTACCTTTTCATCTGCAATATGATGTAATTTAAGTACATACTTCATACCAACAGAAACTTTTTGAGGGAATCTCTTTCCAGTTCTACCATCATACAAATCAACTCTCTGAGCATTATCAACATTTGCTTTCTTCATTTCTTCTTCTAACCATTCAATATTTTCTCCTTCAAAGATTGGGAATGCTAATTTCTCATTTAGTAATTTAGCAAATCTTCCAGCATGAATTTCTTCAGCCTGTCCCATATTCATACGTTTAAGGAATGTAGGAGTCAAAACTAAATCGACAGGTTCACCATCTTCTGTGAATGGCATATCTTCAATTGGTCTAATTGCTGCAATAGTATTTTTGTCTCCGTGTCTTCCTGCAATCTTGTCTCCAAAGTCAATCTTCTTAGTATTTGCAACCCAAACTTTAACCTGGTGTAATACCCCTGGGGATAATTTATCTCCTTTATCAGCGGAGAGAACTTGGCTTCTTATTACAATACCTTCTTCTCCGTGAGGAATTCTTAATGAGTTATCTCTAACATCACTTGCTGACTCTCCGAAGATAGCTCTTAAAAGTCTCTCTTCAGCTGTTAATTCTTTTTCTCCTCTTGGAGCAACGATACCTACAAGGATATCTCCAGATTTTACTCTTACTCCAGATCTTACAATTCCAAGAGAATCTAATTTCTGCAAAACTTTGTCATTAACATGAGGAATATCTGCGGTTATTACCTCAGGTCCTAATTCAGTATCTCTAATATCAACATTATATTCTCTGATATGGATAGAGGTTAAGAGATCATCTCTAACAATTCTCTCAGAGATAATGACTGAATCCTCATAGTTATATCCTTCATAGAACATAAGGGCTGCTTTAAGATTGATACCAACTGAGAGCTCACCGTTTACCATAGTTGGACCATCAACCAAAACATCACCTTTCTTTACCTTATCTCCAACATTTACAACAGGTTTCTGAGTGAATGAAGTATTTTCATTACTTCTGTAGAAAGATGTTAATTGATATTCTCTAATTCCACTCTGTTTGTATTTAACTGAAACATTCTTTGCATCTACCTTTATTACTTCTCCATCTTCTTCAGCGAAAATACCCCATGAAGATTGCCTTGCAACAACTTCTTCCATACCAGTTCCGATATATGGAGATTCTTGTTTTACCAAAGGTACTGCCTGTCTTTGCTGGTTTGCACCTGTAAGAGCACGCATAGCATCATTATGGGAAACAAATGGAATCAATGCCATACCCAAACCTGCTTGCTGACTTGCAAGAGCATCTACATAGTTAACCATATCAACATTTTCAATCATGAAATCTCCATTATGTCTAACAGGAACCATACTCTCTAATATATTTCCAAACTCATCTGTTGAAATTGTAGCTGTTGAAATGAAATGTTTTTCCTCTTCCATAGCATCAAGATATACAACCTCATCTGCTAAGAAAGGTCTTACTTTTACATTCTTTATTTCTTTTTCAGATACAATCTTCTCAGCCAACTTTTCATCAACAACATCACCTGCAGAAGCAATTTTCTTCTTTCCTACTGTTAAATCTTCTAAGATTACTCTATTTAAGAGATCTGCTTTCTTGTTTGAAACTTCGTGTGCTACTTTTCTGTATGGTGCTTCTAAGAATCCATATTCATTAATCTTTGCTAACATAGCAAGCTGAGTAACAACACCAATGTTTGAACTTTCTGGACTTGTTACTGGGTCAAACTTTGAATAATGTGAGTTGTGGACTTCTCTAATTGAGAAAGTTGCTCTCTCTTTAGTAATACCACCTGGACCACCTGCTGTTACTTTTCTCTTATTTTCAAGTTCGGAAAGAATATTTATTTGATCCATGAAAGATGACAATGCATTTGCTCCAAAGAATGACTGTATGGATGCTGATATTGGTTTTGTACTTACCAACATTGAAGGAGTTACTTTTGCATCTTGGCCATAAAGACTCATCTTATCTTTTATATTCTTTTCTAGTCTTCTAATACCAGGATTTAATTGTCTCTCTAATATTTCACCAACACTTCTAATTCTTCTATTACATAGGTGATCAATATCATCTGGTTCAATTTTTCCATTATTTGTTTCTATTAACCTCTTAACAATCAAAACAATATCAGAAGGATACAAAACAACTTCTTCTGGCTTGTTTACATCATATGTAGTTCCTAATTTTCTATTTAATTGGTATCTTCCAATCTTTCCTAAGTCAAATTTTCTTACATTAAAGAAGTTACTCTTAATATATCTTTCTGCACTTTCCAATGTAACTGATTCATCAGGTCTTAATTTGTTGTAAATACTTATTACTGCTTCATCTTTACTCTTTGTAAAATCTCTAGCTAATGTAGCTTCAATATATTTGTATTCCTCATGAGTATCTACATCTGCAAATAATTTCCTTATCTCATCATCACTCTCCCAACCAAAAACTCTTAACAACTCTGTAATCAAAACCTTAGGTCTCTTAGGAAGGATTCTCATAGAGATCACATTGTGCCTGTTTGTATCAATTTCATACCATGGACCTCTCCCTGGCATCAATCTGACCTTGTAAAGATTTCTCATTGGTAATTTTTCAGAGAGTTCATACAAAACACCCTCAGCTCTTACTATCTGATGTGTAACGACTCTTCTAACGCCATTGAAAACAAAAACACCGTCATTTGTCATAATTGGTAAATCGGTGATAAATATCTCCTGTTCTTTGATCTCTCCTGTCTTATTGTTTAGTAATTGAACTTTTGCATATACAGGTACTTCGTAAGAAAGACCCTTAGTAATAGCTTCTTCTACAGTTCTATATGGCTCTCCATATTTAAAGTCTTTAAACTCTAATGTCCACATTTTCTCCATACTGTCCTTTACAGGATTAATTTCAGAAAACACCCTCTGAAAACCATTCTGTTGAAAATCTTTAAATGAAGAGAGCTGGGCTTCTATTAAATTTGGGAATTCTACATTTGCAGAATAACTCAACCCTAAATTTAACCTACCTGATCTGTTACGCTTTGGTTTTAGCATAATGATAAAAATTTGGTAATGTTATACTATTGTTAAAAGAGAGCAGCCCCTATCACCTCTACTTCTAGAGGAACAAATAGACCGCTCTATAAAAGCAAAAAACAAGGAACTCGAAGGATATTACCATATTTATATGTAATAGTCAAAGGTTTTTTATTGATTTTAGTTTGTTACTAAGGTATAGAATTTTGTGTTAAATATTATATACTATACCCTGGTTTTGTAAAATACTTCCGTATATCATATTATATACAAACAAAATGCCCAGAAGAAAGAAAAAAGAACAAATTACGATACAAAGTAGCGAGACAAAGATTCTCTTTGGAATAATAATATTCCTAGCAGGATTGGTCGTTACAACATCCGTATTTGTAAATGAACAATCCCCGCTATTTGATCAAATTGCACTTAAACTTGGGTACTCCTCAATTGCATGGGGCATACTATTAATGTATGTGTCATTTTTCTTGTTAACAAAAAACAAACGGTTCATATCATCAAAACAAGCAGCAGGACTATTCTTTTTCGCTGTATCGTTAAGTATTTTACTCTCATTCTGGCAAATAGATGAACAGTTGAATAATCCAGAGGCATTAAAAGGTGCAGGTGGAGAACTAGGGAAAACACTTCATCTTTCAGCAAACGGCCTAGTTGGGAGTTTCATTGAAATAGTAATCATTCTCATATTACTCATAATCTCATTCTCTTTAATAACAGGAACAACATTGGCTCAAATTAGAGATTTCCTCGAATCTTCAATACCTGAGAATGAGAAAGCAGAGAAAGAACCAAGTGGATTGAAATCTTTCTTGAAGAAACTAGGTTTTGGAGAAGGTGAAGAACCAACTCTTAATCCTAAGATACAAAGTAACACAGGCATACAGATAGAAGAAACAGAAGAAGATATCCAAAGAAGACTAGATGAAATTATAGAAAATCCTGATTCAGGGAAATTTGAAAAGGAAGAAGAGGTAGAAAGTAATGACGATTTCAATGCAGACCAAATTAAAGATGTACCAGCACCAAAAAACGATGATGAAGTTTCAGATCCTCAGAAACCAAAATATTTAGATTGGATATTCCCAAGTATTGATATATTACAAGATGGAACAGTACAAGAACAGGATACAAAACTTTACAAAGAAAAAGCATTCATTATAGAGCAAACATTAAGAAGCTTTGGTATACAAGCGAAAGTAGCTCAAATAGCTGTAGGACCAACCGTTTTAAGGTTCTCTTTAGGTGTAAGTGTAGGTACAAAAGTTTCTAAAATTAAGAATCTAAGCAATGATTTGGCATTAGCACTAGCATCTCAGACATCATCCGTAAGAATTGAAGCTCCTATACCAGGAACATCATTTGTAGGTATAGAAATACCAAATCCAACTCCAAACTTTTTATATATAAAGGATATGGTTAAGAAACTAAAGAAGGAAAATGGGAAATATGAGCTACCTTTAATATTAGGAAAAGATATAACTGGAAAAACAATAATCAAAGATCTATCTAAAATCCCACATTTACTTGTCGCTGGTGCAACTGGCACAGGTAAATCTGTAGCTATGAACTCACTCATAACTGGTTTGCTAATGACTAAAAGTCCAGACGAGGTAAAATTCATAATGATTGACCCAAAAATGGGTGTTGAAATGGCTCTTTACAACG
>JAAZOC010000027.1 GCA_012797935.1 Candidatus Microgenomates bacterium
AATCATTACTCCAAGAAGAACAAGTATTGGTTTAAGACCAACTGCATTAGACATTATCTTTGGTACAATTAGATTGTTTTCTAATTGCTGGTATACAAAGAAGAGAATCAAGAATATTAAAGCTTTAATTGGACCAACAGTAATTAACGCAACGATGCAAGCTACCAATGAACCTGCTGTTGCTCCAACCTGAGGTATCAAGCAGAATACACCAATAATTATTGCAAGAGGAATTGCAAATGGTACTTTCAATATTGAAAGAACTATTCCTGCAAAGATCATAACTAATGTACTTACTGTTGCTTGACCTAGAACCCAACTCCCAAGTTTTTCTTCTACATCTACAACTAATTTCTTAACTCTTTCTCTTTTTGCATCAGAAGAGAATCTAATCAACAAAATATCAAAGAAAGAATCATGCTCAAATACAAGATATATTGAGAAAATCATAGATGTAAGCAAGAGAGCAAACACACTAAAGAAGCCAGATACAAATCCTGCGATATTCTTTACACTATCAACGGTTGGGAAAGCCTTAAGCATATCGTAAATGTATGGATAGACAACATCAAAATTTAGATGGAATCTTCCAATTGAGAAATCTTTCAAAGAGAGTAGGGCATCATTTATCCAACCTGGTAAAACAGATACCAAATCTGCTAATTGATTTATGAATGGGACAAACACTAATGATACTCCTCCCCATATAATTACATTTATTAATAGGTATGCAAGGAATACTGCAAAACCTTTTGGAATTTTCTTACTTTCAAACCACAATACAACTGGTCTAATAGAGGACATGAATACAAAACCAAGAAAGAGGAAAAGAAGAATAGAAAGAATCTGATTCCCAAGATAAAGAACAGCAATGATTAACAAGATAAGAAGAACTGTTCTTAAAGACAAATCAAATGTAACTCTTTGCCTATGATTCTCAGCTGAAGAATTGTTAACAAAAACAGTTTTACTTGCTTTTGTGCTTTCATCAGTTACTTTCCCACTTTTTACAGAATATATTTTTGCCATATTTAATTATATCAATTTTACCTTTGTTTAACCACCAATACCGATGCAATATATGTAGTCAAAGGAGCAACCAATATTAGGCCTATACTTGCAACCAAAGTACGAATTATTTCTTCTACAATAAATTCAGTGTTAATCAATATCCCAAATGTTGGATTATTTGCAGAAAGAAGCATAATCAATGTAAAACTAGAACCTGCATATGCAATAAACAAAGTGTTTATCATTGAAGCAATATGATCTTTTCCAACATTCATAGTTCTGCTATACAATTCCTTAGAGGACAATGATTTGTTTGCATCATATATTTCCATCATAGTAGATGTTTGCCCTACAGTAACATCATCTAGAACACCCAAAGCAGCAATAACAATTCCAAGAAGATAAACTGAAGGCAAAGAGAATGATTTTGACAATGTATCGTAAAGCATCGCTGCTGATTCTTCACCATTTCCAGCAATATCTAACCAATTTACAACAAACAAACCTACCAAAAATATAATTAAAACTCCAAACACAGACGATACAAATGCAATTAAAGATTTTTTGTTAAAACCATATGTTACAAATGTAGTAGCTATCAAAAGCAAGAATATAGATGTTATTGATATTAGCAATATACTTGCACCATTATTGATATTTGGAATAGTAAAGAGATAAATAACAACAAAACTCAAAATCAACCCAACAATAGATTTGAATCCTTTAAAACCAGTAACGAAAAATATTAAGAGAACAAAGACAGCAAAAACCATTAATAACATTCCTTCCCTTGAATAACTTTCTACATTCCACTGATCATCAAAATCTTCAGAAGATGTCAAAGAGAGGTATACTGTACTTCCTTCTCTGAAAATATCATCCTTACTATTTACTGCAGAAACAATACTTTCTACTTCCTTACCTTTGTATTCACCATCAAGAATTTCAACTTTGTATTTGACACAGATATATCCTAAATCTTCATTACAATCTTCAACTATTTATTCTTTAATCTTTCCCTTGAAATTTTTTGTTTCTATTTGATATTCCTCTTGTGCAAATACAGGCTTAGAAAAAAGAGAAAGAAAGACAAAAGCGAGCAGAATTAATTTACTAATATTTTTTATCATATAGATATATTACCAAAAAAAGGGGAGTAAAACTCCCCTTTTTAAAACAGCTATACTATTCTTAAGCAACTTTCTTGCTTTTGTTTATTACAATACCAGTGCTTACTGCAAATGATGCTAATGCTAAGAAACCAAATACTAACATCAAGTTGTTTCTGAATATTTCATTCAAAGCATCTTCAAGGTTACCTGAAGCTACAGGCAAGCCATTCTCATCATAGACTGCATCTCCATTTACATCACTTTCTACAGAATATGTAACCTTAACTTTTTCATCTGAGTATGCGATATTTCCTGCTTCATCCTTTATTTCAACATTGTACACATTTGGACCTTCATCTAATGAAATTCCCTTTATTTCGAAATCACCATTTTCATCACTCTTAGCAGAGTAGGAGCTAGTTCCTCTCTTTAATACAACTTCACTTCCAACTTCTGCTTTTCCAGCTAATGTAAATGTCTTAGTTCCAACCTCTGATGCATAGTTCAAACTATCCAACTTTGGTGCAGTTCTATCTACTGTTACGACTCTCATATCTGACTGAGGAGAAATATGTCTCTTTGGAAAACCTTTTACTCCTGCAACAGATACTGCATATTTACCTTCTTGATCTACCTTGTATTTATATTCAAATTCTCCTTCTTTTCCAACTTTTACTCTTCCAACTTCTTTATTATCAACATATACAAAGACTTCATTATATCCATCTGCTAATCCCTTTATTGTAATATTCTCTTCGTTTGTAAGAACAGATGTTCCTGTTAGGGAAGGAGCCTGCAAAGACTGATCAAATTCTGGGTTTCTACTATATTTAACAAAAGAGAACACACCATATCCAATTAAAAGAAGTCCTAAAACAATGAAAACAGTACCAACTATCTTAGATACTTTTTCTTGGTCGATAGGTGATTTTACCTCAACATTTGCTAACATAGATTCATCTTTCTTAACCTCTTTGGCAGTTATTTTGTTAACATTTTCGTTAACTTTTTTTGTTTTCTTCTTTGCCACTTTAACCCTATATTAAAATTTATATGTTCGATATTTTAGAATAGTATAATTTATATTAGAATGCAACTCCAAACAAAAACTAGTAGAATAGGGATATGAACAAAAGAAAAACAATAAAATATATAGCGACATTTTTCCTAATACTATTTGCAATTTCACCTATACTTTTCCTTCTCATTTACCCAAAATACAACGATATTCTAATTACAATAAAGAATTTCGATCCATACAGAATTTCTCAAGAAAAAAGCATTTCCCTCTTAACTGCAATAGCTCCTCCTAGAGATAGATATGCTGAATTGGTGCTAGGAGCAACAAGCAT
>JAAZOC010000028.1 GCA_012797935.1 Candidatus Microgenomates bacterium
ACAATTACTGAAGGAAATATAATTAAGAATGGTTTTAATAATGAATTAGATGAGTTGAGAGATATAAGTCTTAACAGTAAAGATTGGATTAAACAGTTTGAGGAAGAAGAAAAGAAGAAAACGGGTATTAGTTCTTTGAAGGTAAGCTTCAACAAAGTATTTGGCTACTATATTGAAGTAACGAAAACTCATCAAGAGAAAGTACCAGAGAGATATATTAGAAAACAAACGTTGGTAAATTGTGAGAGATACATTACAGAAGAACTAAAAGAGAGGGAAAATATAATCATAAATGCACAAGGGAATATATTTACTTTGGAATTTAAGATATTTGATGAATTTAGAAATACATTAATTCCGAAGATTCATCTTCTTCAAAACATCTCTTCTGTTATTAGTAATATAGATGTACTTTCATCGTTTGCATACCTTTCTTTGAAGAACAAGTATGTAAAGCCTGAAATTATTGATATGGGAGCTGAAGATGGAATTATTGAAATTGAAAAAGGTAGGCATCCAATTATTGAGAATATCCAAGAGGATGAATATATTTCAAATGATACATTCCTTAATCGTAAAGATTGTTATATGGCAATTCTTACAGGCCCGAATATGTCTGGAAAATCAACATATATCAGGCAAGTAGCTTCAATAGTTCTTCTTGCTCAGATAGGTTGTTTTGTCCCTGCATCAAAAGCAAAGATTTCTCTTGTAGATAGGATATTTACTAGAGTTGGAGCATCTGATGATCTCTCAAGGGGAAGAAGTACTTTTATGGTAGAAATGGATGAAGCTGCTAATATTCTAAATAATGCAACAAAATTTAGTTTAGTTATACTAGATGAAATTGGAAGGGGAACAAGTACATATGATGGTGTTAGTATTGCTTGGGCCTTAGCTGAATATCTTGCAACTGATATCAAAGCAAGAACTCTCTTTGCAACACACTATCATGAACTTTTAAAGCTTTCAGAAAAATATCCTGACTTGGTAAAGAATTACAATGTTTTAGTAGAAGAAGATATTGAAAAAGGTATTGTAATCTTTTTAAGAAAAATAGTTGAAGGAGGTACAGACAGAAGCTATGGTATTTATGTTGCCAAAATGGCCGGATTACCTGAGAAAGTAATTAAGAGAGCTAACGAAATACTAGAAAGTTTTGAGCAAAAAAGGATGTTTGCATCAAAGAATCAGATAAGAGAAGGTATTGAATACAAAGAAGAGAAGAATGTTGTGAAAGATTCAAATGTATATCAGTATCCACTATTTATGGCAAAGGAATCTGAAATTGAAAGGGAGATTCAGAAATTAGATTTAGATAATCTCACACCAATTGAAGCTTTGAACAAAATATCTCAATGGAAGAAAAGGATCTAGATTGTTAATTGATACCCTACTCCATACTTGCTTTTTATTATTTTGATATTCACACATTTTTTGAATTTACTGTTAATTCTAAAAACTGTGACCTGTAAATACTTTTCATTTAGAGAATCTTTAGTTGATTTTATGTATTGTTTAGTTATTAATTGATACATTATTGTAGCTTCTGTATGTGTTAGACCTATTTTTGTTTCGTTAAATACGGCATAGTTTTGACTAAGACAGAGTTTTAAATTCTTTAAAAGTACAAACTGAGGACATTTATCCTCCAACATTCCTAAACATTTGTAGATAATTGCACAAAGAAGGTTCTCATTGATCGGATTATCGAGTATATAATTAATGTTGTATTCTAGAATTTTTTTGAAATTTGTTAGGGATTGATCTTTTATGATCACTGCAGTATTGCTTGTTTCAATTCCTCGAAGGTTATCAAAATCTTGATTATCATCAATTATTGTAAGCTTTATATTGAATGTTTCAAATCTTTCAGTGGAAATTTTGTTTAGAAGAACGGCTTTATTCTGTAATGAGTCAAGTTTGTGACGAATATAATCCCTTAATTGGTAGTTATTAGACAAAAGTAATATTGCATCTTGTCGAGCTTTCATCAAAGTATTGAGAAGTGATCTAACTAGTGCTTCTTATTTATTAATTATTTTTTTAAGGACGTCTTCTTTTTTAACTACAAACTGTTCTGATGTACTCATATTTTTAAGAAGTAGTACATCATTATTTTTCT
>JAAZOC010000002.1 GCA_012797935.1 Candidatus Microgenomates bacterium
ATGATATAATAGACACATGACTTACTACTTTGACAATGCAGCTACAACAAAAATAAATACAAAAGTATTAGAAGAAATGATGCCATATCTTACAGAAAAATATGGCAATGCTTCTAGTATATATTCACTTGGTAGAGAAAGCAGAAAAGCTATAGATACAGCTAGAGACAAAGTAGCAAAAGCATTAAATGCAGAATCAAAAGAGATATATTTTACCAACTCTGGTACAGAATCAGATAACTGGGCATTAAAAGGTATCGCATATGCGAATAAAGAAAAAGGAAAACATATCATAACATCGAACATTGAACACCATGCAATTTTACACACATGTAAATATCTTGAGAAACAAGGTTTTGAAGTAACATACCTTCCAGTTAATGAGAATGGAATAGTAAATATTGAAGATCTAAAAAATGCAATCAGAGAAGATACAATACTCATATCAGTTATGTTCGCAAACAATGAAATTGGCACTATTCAACCAATTAAAGAAATAGGGGAGATAGCAAAAGAGAAAGATATTTACTTCCATACAGATGCAGTACAAGCAGTAGGGAATGTGGAGATTGATGTCAAAGATTTAAATATAGATCTTCTCTCTCTTTCAGCACACAAATTAAATGGACCAAAAGGTATTGGTGTTCTGTATATAAAAGATGGAGTTAAGATAGACAATCTTTTACATGGTGGTAGCCAGGAAAAAACTAGGAGACCAAGTACAGAAAATGTAGCTGGTATAGTTGGTTTAGGAATGGCAATTGAAATAGCTACAGAAAATATTCCACAGAAAGCTGAATATTTAAAATCACTTAGACAGAAAACCATAGATGGACTTTTGCAAATACCAGATACAATACTAAATGGAGATCCAGAGAAGAGATTACCTGGTAATGTTAATGTCTGTTTTAAATATATTGAAGGTGAATCAATATTATTGATGCTAGACCAATTAGGTATATGTGCATCGAGTGGTTCTGCATGTACATCTGGATCACTAGAGCCATCACATGTTCTTCTTGCAATAGGGAGACCACATGAGATTGCACATGGTTCTCTAAGATTGAGTTTTTCTAAGGACAATACCGAAGAGGAAGTTGATTTCCTTTTAGAGAAATTACCTCCCATTATCGAGAGGTTAAGAAAAATGTCACCGCTATATAATTCAAGTAAATAAAAATATGGAAGGATACAGTGAAAAAGTTATTGAGCACTTCATGAATCCAAGAAATGTTGGAGTATTAGAAGATGCAAATGGTATAGGAGAGGTTGGTAATCCAAGATGTGGAGATATCATGAAGATGTATATAAAAGTGGAAGATAACATCATAAAAGATATTAAATTTCAAACTTTTGGATGTGGTGCAGCAGTTGCTACTAGTAGTATGGTTACTGAAATGGTCAAAGGTAAGAGTCTGGATGAAGCATTAAAGATAACTAATCAACAAGTGGCAGAGGCATTAGATGGCCTACCTCCTTTAAAAATGCATTGTTCAAATTTAGCAGAGCAAGGTATAAAGGCAGCTATAGAAGATTTTAAGAAAAAGAATGGAACAGAAAAATAACAAGAAAGTAATGATTGGAATGAGTGGAGGAGTAGATAGCTCTGTTTCAGCATATATATTAAAAAAACAAGGATATGATGTAACAGGAGTAACAATGCAGATATGGCAAGATGGTAAAGAAGATACAGATACATGCTGTTCTCTAACTGCAGTAGAAGATGCAAGAAGAGTTGCCAGTATACTAGGAATCCCTTACTATGTTCTGAACTTCAAAAGAGAATTTGATGAAAAAGTCATAAAGTATTTCATATCAGAATATTTACAAGGTAGAACTCCAAATCCATGCATAGCTTGTAACAGATATGTAAAATTTGAAGAACTTCTTAACAAAGCAATATCTATGAATATGGATTACATTGCTACTGGCCACTATGCAAAGGTAGAAAAGGTTGAAGATAGATACTTACTTAAAAAATCAGCAAGTAAAACTAAAGATCAAACATATGTACTTTACAATCTAACACAAGACCAACTTTCCAAGGTTCTTTTTCCACTAGAAGGTTTAGAAAAAGAAGAAGTAAGAAGAATTGCTAAAGAATTAGGACTTTCTGTATACAACAAACCAGATAGCCAAGAGATATGTTTTGTAGAAGATAATGACTACAGCAAATTCATAGAAGAGAATTCTGATATAGATGTAAAACCAGGAAATATTGTTGATACAAAAGGTAATATACTTGGTAAACATAATGGTATATTCAATTACACAATAGGACAAAGAAAAGGATTAGGCATACCTTCTAACAAAGCATTGTATGTAATTGAAATTGATATTGAAAAGAATGAGGTGGTAGTAGGAGATGATTCAGAAGGATATAGTTCAGAGTTAGTAGCAAAAGATATCAATTTAATATCAATAGATAGGTTAGAAAAGGAAATGAGAGTAGATGCAAAGATTAGATATGGGGCAAAAGAATCACCTGCAACAATTGCACCATTAGAGGACGGAACTATACATGTACATTTCGATGTTCCACAGAGAGCAATTACTCCTGGGCAAGCAGTGGTATTCTACGATAAAGATGTGGTTGTAGGTGGTGGAATTATCTCCTAGAATTTATTGATTGAAGTATTTGTTACCAAATCCATGGCACTTGGACTTTGGGGCGGAATAATAGGATTCCTTGGAGGATTTATAGCAGGGAAATTGATAGGATTAGTACTATCTTTTTTTTCAATATTTAAAGGTCAAGGAATTATTGATATTACAAATCTTCCATTTGTATTTGTCCTCTTCATAATCATGCTCTCTTTAACAGTAGAAGTATTAACAGGAATATTCCCTGCAAAAAGAGCTACAAGTATTTCAGCATTAGACGCATTAAGATACGAGTAATCTCTCTTGCAAAACTTCACCTACATATATACAATTAATTAATAACTTAATTGCCTAAAGTTATGTTAAAAAAATATATACTTCAGATTGTGGTTTTGCTTTCAATATTAGTAACAATACTAATAAATTCTTTAGCTAACATATTACCAATTAATGGATATACAACAGGTGAACTCTCCGATGATATCCCAATATTCTTTGTACCTGCAGGATATGTATTTGCAATCTGGGGATTAATATATGTATCACAAATCTTCTATGCAATATATACATTTTTTAACTACAGCGAAACAGACAAAAAAATCTTTCCATACATATTGATTACTTGTGTTGCAAACTGTTCTTGGATTCTACTTTGGCACTACAAACATGTATCACTAAGTGTACTTGCTATGATTGTACTTCTTCTTTCATTGATTTTGATATATCAAAAAGTTTCAAAAAATGGATATCCATTGATTAAAAGCTTCATGTTTAGACTCTACCTAGGTTGGGTATCAGTAGCATCAATTGCAAATATAGCAGCAACTCTCTCATTAACTACATGGGATAGATTTGGAATAAGAGAAGAGATGTGGTCAGCAGGAATGATAGGAGTGGCAACGATCCTAGCTTTACTTACACTCAATATTAAAAAAGACTACATATATCCATTAGTCATAATATGGGCAGTAGTTGGTATATTAGTGAAATTCTTCAACACCTCAGATCTAGTTGCAGGAGCATCAGTAGTATCAATCATAGTAATATTGGGAAGTATATTTACAAAAATATATACATCTAAATATAGGAAAGAAGAATAAATCAAAAAAGAGATTTCCTTACTTCATCTTCCCAATTGCAATCCTTGGTGTTGTAGTATTCACATTTTTCTCATACATATATACAGTAAAAAACTTCACTTTCGAATTCTCAAGCAACCAAAATTATGAGCAATTACAAGCACCAACAAATGAATCTACAGATCAAAGAGATTTTGATATCCTCCCAAATAACTACGGAGCCACATTACAAAGTCTAAATATATCATTAGAAAATAAAAATAGAGTAGAGCTACTAAGATACGGTCAAACAGTAATAGAGAATCAAGGGTTAGATTACACATTCATATTGGAACACAGCAATCCTTTGTTGATTACAAGAGAAATGTACTTTGAATACCTAGAAGCAAAAGATCAAGAACTTTCAAAACAAATAATCAATAATGAACTACTACCAAAACTAAAATCAATCCTTCATTCTTCAAATACTTTCTTCTCCCTCCTTACTGTTTTAGACAAGAACAAAGATTTACAAAACACATGGGATACAGTTCTTGATTCAATAGTACTTTTAAATCAAAACAAATATGTAGAAGCAAGTGAAAAGATTTCAAATATGAGTGAAACAGAAAAGAAATTCTTCTCACTCTCAATATCAATAACAAATAAGAAGGAAGAGTATCAGTACATAGAAGATCTTGATTCAATAATAATCAAAAGCTATAAAGAAGAATCAAAAGACAATTCTACAGAAGAAAACAAACACCAAGAAATATATATAGAAGATGTTGAGAGTCTAAAAAACAAATACACAGATATACTGAAAGAGAAGAAAAAAAATATTCCAATTGGAGATACTGTAAGAGAAAAACTTAATACCTTAGAAAACAATGTATCTGAGATAAACCTTGAAGATGTATATGCAACAATATACAAACAATATGCAGGAGAACAAATACAGAATCTTAAGATACTCTTGAAAATTATTACAAAAGATAACAAAGATATACTTACAATATCACCATATATACAAACAGGGGAAAACACTAAAAATGTAAATAATAATAATTTTAACGAATCCTATGATACAAAACCAATATTGCAAGCAACAAATACCGTTAGAATACCTGTATTAATGTATCACCAAATAGCAGAAGCTCCAAAAGGTAGTAGCAAATTCAAGAAAGGTTTGTATGTATCACCACAGATGTTTGAGAAACAAATTGCATACTTAACTAAAATGAATTACAAGACAGTATCATCAAAAGAGTTTAGTGAGATACTTGCTTCTGGGAAAAATCCTTCTCAAAAGACAGTAATGCTAACCTTCGATGATGGAACAAGTTCTCATTACACACAAGCATACCCAATATTGAAAAAATATGGACAAACAGGAGTCTTCTTTGTACCTTCATCAAGAACTTCAATATCATCAGACCAACTAAAAGAAATGGCTCTTAACGGTATGAGTATAGACTCACACAGCTCTACACATCCAAATTTAGCTCAAATAACTGATAAAAAGAAACTCGTTTCAGAAATAGCTGGAAGTAAATCCTCATTGCAAGCTAGAACAGGTAAAACAGTATATGCAATTGCATATCCAGGATGTGTAGCAAATGATGAAGCTTTTAATACTGTTGCATCAAGTGGATATGTATTAGGCTTTTCTTGTGGCAAGAAAATAGACCACTATCCATCAAATAAATACTCAATATCTAGAGTCCATGTATTCAACGATATGGAATCCTTCGTGAACTTGTTGTCAGGAAAAAACTAAATGATATAATCAAAATAGATAATCTTAAATAACTAAATAAATGAAAAAATTACTTTACAGATCAGAGAAAAACAAAATCATCGGTGGTGTTTGTGGAGGACTTGGAGAATACTTCAATATAGATCCTTCAATTGTAAGAATAGTGTTTGCATTAGCATTCTTCACAGAAGGATTTGGTCTTTTACTCTATGTAATCCTTTGGATAATACTTCCTTCTTACTCAAGTATTGATAAAGATTCTACAGATGTAATAAATGAGAACAAAGAAGAAATAAAAGCAACTGTCGTAAAAACTGCAAAAGGGTTAAGAACAGAAATCAAATCTGATAGTAAGAAAAGTAAATAATTTTTTAATTTAGTAAGTATGAAAGAAGATAGAGATTTTGGAGGTGCAATACTCTTAATTACAATAGGAGTAGTATTCCTTCTCAACACAACTGGTGTATTAGGATGGGGTATTTGGCCATCAATATTGGAATTTTGGCCAGTGATCTTAGTGCTTTGGGGTATTAAGTTAATTATTGGAGATTCTTTAATTGCAAATATCGTTATGGGAGTCGTATCCTTAATTGTTTACACAGGTATCATTGTTTTAGCATATGTTGGATACACACAAAACAATATTCCATTCTTGTCAGATGATATGAATGAAAGAATAAAACAACCAATATTTCAAACATTCAATGGAGAATACAAAGAAGAAGATATGAAGATAGAAGCAAGCAAATATGAAAATATTGAAACTAGAAATATAGATATAAATGTTGGTGCATCAGAGTTTACATTAAAAGACAGTGCAGAATCTGAAGATTACATATCTCTTCATTCAAAATATGTTGATAATCATGTAGAACCTGAATTGGAGTCTTCAAACAAAGATAAAGAACTTAACATTGAATTTTCAACAAAATCTCCAAACAACCTTTTCTTCTTCAGAAATGTAACTCCAATGTTTAATTTAGAAATTGGTAAAGCATCATTGTTAACAAATTTAAATATTCAACTAGGAGCTGGAGATGGTACAGTATCATTAGAAAATGTTGCTTTGAATAGTGTAAATGCAAAGGTTGGTGCCGGAGATTTAGAAATGTCTTTACTCAAAAATTCAGTTCCAAAGAAAATGTTAATTGAGATAGGAGCAGCAAATATGGACCTTACAATTCCAAAAGAGACAGGATTCTCTGTTGAATATAAGGTTGGAGTTGGAGATTTGAATATTGATGATGAATCATTAGTTACATTTGCAAGTAACAATACATATAAATCATCTAACTTTGATACAGCAACTTCAAAGATAGAGATAGTTGCAAATGTTGGAGCTGGTTCTTTAAATATATCTACTAAATAATTTTTTAAAATAAAAAGATGGGAAATAACAGTGGTAAAGTAATCTTTGGAACAATATTAATTGCTCTAGGAGGTCTTCTCTTAATTGATAAGATTGGATTCTTAAGTTTTGATGTTTGGACATCAATATGGACATATTGGCCATTAATCTTGGTATTAATTGGTATTAAGCTTTTTGTAGAAGGAAAAACATCGGGAGGAATAATATTAACAACATTTGGTACGGTCTTACTTTTGACAAACATATTTGACTGGAACTTCTTTGCAATTCTCTGGCCATTAGCAATAATTGCAATTGGTGTCTCCATAATATTCAAGCAAGAGAAATCTACTGTAAATACATCTGAAGTAGAATCAGATGAAAACAGAGTAGATGACACAGCACTTTTTTGGGGAATTGAGAAAAGATTAACTTCAAAAGAATTTAAAGGTGGAGAAATAAATGCAATATTTGGTGGATATGAATTAGATCTTAGAGATGTAAAAGTATCAAAAGAAGGAGCAACATTAAGTGTAAATGCAATATTTGGTGGAGCAGAAGTAACAGTTCCAAAAGATTGTAGAGTAGTAACAAACGGAACAGGTATATTTGGTGGATGGAGTCCTGAGATAAAAGCAAATGATGTAAAAGAACCAGTATTAAAGATTACAGGAAGTGCAATCTTTGGTGGAGTAGAGATCAAAGGATAGAAATGATATATTGTATCTAAATAATATCTGAACTGCCCATATATGCAGATAGAATACCTCCTTTTAGGAGACAAATCCGTTGAAAATGGAAGATACCTTCTTGCGGTATTTAAGATAATACCGGCTGATGGTTTGACATTAGAAGATGTAGCAACTGAAATAGCTGCAGAATCATCTACTGGTACAAGTATTAAGGTTGGATCATCAACACCTTTTTCAGTTAGTAACAATGCTAAAGTATATGAAATTGACGAGCAGAATAATCTTGTTTGGATAGCATATCCATGGGAGATATTTGATTCTGGTGGAAATATACAAAATATCCTTACATATATAGCAGGAAATATATTTGGTGTAAGTGAAGTTAAAGCCTGCAAATTACTTGATGTATATTTCCCTCCTGAAATGCTTTGTAGATATGATGGCCCAAATTACACTCTTGATGATATGAGGGGATATCTTAATGTTTGGGACAAACCAATTTTAGGCTCAATAATTAAACCAAAGATAGGATTAACACCAACACAGTATGCAGAATTAGCATATGATTTCTGGGTTGGTGGTGGACATTTCGTAAAAAATGACGAACCACAAGCAGATCAATCATTCTGTCCATTCAAAAGCATGGTTGATTCTGTAAGAATAGCCATGGATAGAGCAGAACAAATAACAGGAGAAGGCAAGGTTCACTCCTTCAATGTTTCTGCACCAGACTACGATACGATGATACAAAGAGCAGACTATGTAGCATCTGTGATGAAACCTGGAAGCTATGCATATCTCATTGATGGTATAACTGCTGGTTGGATGGCAGTACAGACACTCAGGAGGCACTATCCAGATACCTTCTTGCATTTCCACAGAGCAGGTCATGGAGCATTTACTCGAGAAGAAAATCCAATTGGTTTCTCAGTAGAAGTGCTAACTAAATTTGCAAGATTAGCAGGTGCTTCTGGTATACATACAGGAACTGCAGGAGTAGGTAAGATGTCAGGAGATTCAAGAACAGATATAACTGCTGCACACCAAGCATTGAGATTACAATCACAAGGTCTTTACTTCAATCAAGTTTGGAGCAAGATATCAGAAAAGGATACAGATATCTCCCAATTAGTAGAAAAAGAAGAAAACAGATGGAAAGAAAATATCAAAGATACCTTAAAAGAGAGAAAAGAGTTAAAGAGAGATTTTTACTTTACATCAGACACTGCAAGAATAGTTCCCAAAACTACACCTATTATCTCGGGAGGATTAAATCCAACTCTCTTAGCGAAGTTCTTAGACACAATGGGTACAATTGATTTCATAACGACAATGGGAGCAGGAGTACATTCACACCCTAAAGGCACACAAGCAGGAGCAAAAGCAGTATTACAGGCATATGATGCATGGAAAGAAGGCATTGATATACAAGAATATGCTAAAGATCATGAAGAACTTGCACTCGCAATTGATTTTTTTGAAAAGAATAAAACAAACACTCATAAGGCAAAACCTCTTGAAGATGTCTAATTAACTATCTTTGAGTATCTTTTTGTGATAGAATCATTCTCTGTTTATGTCTAATTCTCAAGTAGATCAACAAAATTTAAGAAACATTGCAATTATCGCGCACGTAGACCATGGAAAAACTACCTTGGTTGATGCCTTTATGAAGCAAACACATATTTTCAGAGATAACCAGGAAGAAATGCAACAGGATAGAATTCTTGATTTTGGAGAATTAGAAAAAGAAAAAGGTATTACAATTAATGCTAAGAACATTTCAATAACTTACAGAGGTGTAAAAATTAATATAATTGATACACCAGGACATGCAGATTTTGGTGGAGAAGTAGAAAGAACTTTAAATATGGCAGATAGTTGCTTACTTCTAGTAGATGCAAAAGAAGGTACTATGCCACAGACAAAATTTGTTTTGAAGAAAGCATTAGATCTTGGATTGAAACCTGTTGTAGTTATTAACAAGATAGATAAAAAGTTGGCAAATATTAAGAAAACTATTTCAAAAATACAAGACCTTTTCTTAGCATTAGCAACTGATCCCGAGCAATTAGATTTTCCAATCTTTTACAGTATTGCAAGAGAAGGAAAGATTTGGAAAGAAATGCCTACTGGTGATTTAACAGTTCCAAATAGTATTGATGGCGATCTTACTCCAATATTAGATGAAATTGTAGATAATCTTCCTGCTCCAAAGGGAGACATAACTAAACCATTCCAGATGTTAATAACATCCGTTGAGTACAATGAGCATTTAGGAAGATATTTGATTGGAAAGATAGAGAGGGGAACAGTAAAACTTGATGATCCAATAGTTCTAGTTTCAAACAAAGAAGAGATAGAAAAGAAACAGGGTAGAGTAAAAGAGTTATTTACAAAAGAAGGGTTAAGCTGGAAAAGAATAGAGAGTGCAAGTGCTGGTGAAATTATTGCATTGACTGGTATAGATTCTACAGATATAGGAGCTACAATTTGTAGTATAACAGAGCAAGAAGCATTACCAGAGATTACAATTACACCACCTTCTGTTAGAGTTAAATTCTCAGCTAATACCTCACCATTTGTTGGTAGAGAAGGTAAGTTAGTAACTGCAAAGCAATTGCAACAGAGATTAGAACAAGAAAAGAATTTGAATATTAGTTTGAAGATTACAAATAGTGGAAGTAACAACTATTTTGTATCTGGTAGAGGAGAGCTACAATTAGCTATTCTTGTTGAGCAATTAAGAAGAGAGGGCTATGAATTCCAACTTGGTAAACCTGAAGTCATCTTGCAAGAGATAGAAGGTATTAAATGTGAGCCATTAGAAGAGTTAACAATTGATGCTCCGGAAGAGTATATGAGTGCTATTACACAGGAAGTAAACGAGAGAAAAGGTAAGATGGTAAACATTGAGACGGAAGAAGGACAGAATAGATTCACATTCCATATATTAACTAGAAACTTAATTGGTTTACATAGAGTATTGATGAATGCAACAAAAGGTACTGCAATTGTAAACAGTTATATCATAGACTACATTCCTTACGAAAAGAGTGATGAACTCTTCAGAAAAGGAGTTATCATATCTTCGGAGACAGGAACAGCTTTAGCATATTCTTTGATGTCTATACAAGATAGAGGTAAGTTATTCATCAAAGGATCTACGGATGTATATGAAGGAATGATAATTGGTATAAATAACCATGAGAGCGATTTAGAAGTAAACCCATGTAAAGCAAGACATAAGACAAATGTAAGAATGTCACATGCAGAGGTAACAGAAATTGCTCTAAAAGAACCAATACCTTTAACAATAGAATATGCTCTTTCTTTCATTAAGAATGATGAGCTAATAGAAGTAACACCAATGCATATTAGGTTAAGAAAGAAATTATTAACTGATACACAAAGAACTTGGGCTAAGAGAAAAAATCTTACAGCATATGCACAAGAACATTTAGATCAATAATCAATTTGTAATGTTAATTAAAAAAGGGAGTACATTGTACTCCCTTTTAATTAACAAAATGATAATGACTATCTATCAAAACTTCTTCTGTTATCACCACCAAATGATCCTCTATCTCTAGATTCTTCTCTAGCTTCGGAAACATTGATTGGTCTTCCATCGACTTCTTTGCCATTAAGCTCAGCTACTGCAGCTTGTGCTTCTTCTTCTGTGGACATTGTTACAAAACCAAATCCTTTGGATCTGTTCTTGATTCTGTCCATGATTACTACTGCTTCTTCAACAGTACCTACGGCACCAAAAACCTCCTTAAGTTGCTCGTCTCTAACATTCCAACTAAGGTTACCTATAAATAATTTTTTACCCATTATTTATATAAAATAAAAAAATTAAATTCGCTACACCACATATTATGGGAGATTTACACTCTAAGCAGTCTGTTTGAAGAAAGCTTCCATAGCTACGAAATTATACCAAATCTTGAATACAAAAGATATATCTACTTAAGATACTTGATAATATCTTTGAAAGATGGCCTTCTGTTGTACATCAGGCATCCCAGTTCAAAAAGCTTAAGTGAAAGATACAAAGCAACAAGAACATATACAATAGAAGTACAAATTCCAATTATCAATTCTTGTACAGAAAGTGCACCTATTGAATTTCTTAACATCAAAATCATAAACGATGTGAAGGGGAAGTAACTAAATACTCTTGAGAGAAGAGAATTTGGATCTGTAATTAACATTTGCATCAAATACATTGGGAAGATAGACAAGATAATAAAGATAGATGAAAGATTTCTGCTATCTTCAGCACCTGTTCCAACTGCTCCTACACCTGTCATAACACAAGCAAAGAACATGAATCCCATCATTATAAAGAATAAATTCAAAGGTAGTGCAGACCAATCTATTTCATTGAAATTAATTGGCAAAGCTATATCAAAATAATTATTTATTGCTACATATGTTGCGATTCCAAAAAGTAACCAAGTAATCAATTGTGTAATAACAACACCCATAAGACCTGCCATCTTTCAGAACATTAGAGATTTTTTGTCAACAATAGACAACATTGTTTCAATCATTCTATTTTCTTTCTCAGCAGAAACACTCTGTAACAAGAATGAGGAAGAGATGAAAACAGCCATAAAGAATACAACCAAGGAAACTATTGGAAGAACAAATTGTTCAAAACCTTCCTGTTTCATCACACCATCTTTGTCAAAAGAGAATGTAGTAGAGGATGTTGATCCACTTAGAATTATTTTTGATGCTTCATTTTGTATTGTAGATATAGCACTGTTTTTAATTAAGGAGTCAGCTATTAAAGGTACATTTGCACTTCTTAAAATATCTCCTTCTTGTTTGAGATACACTTCATATTTTAAGTCTGAAAGGAAATTGTTAGGAATCTTTATCAAGACTTTCTGAGAATCACTCATGATATCACTCTTAACCTCTTCTAATGTATTAACTTTTTTCAAAGGAGAAACGAACATCTGATCAGGAAGAATTTTAGCTTCATCAATAACATATATAGTAGAGAATGTTTCCATATTCTCCATTTTTTCCATAGAGTCTATACTTGAATACCCAGAAACAAAACTTACGAAACCAATGAACAAAGGTAAGAACAAAGTAGAAGCCCAAAACGATGCTTTCTTGACTGTTTTTAGATATTCAAATTTTGCTACATTAAAAAGTTTTTTCATTCTGTTTTCATTAGATCTATAAATATTTGATTAAGACTTGGATAATCTAACTTCATACTTACAAGGTTCGTACCATTATTTATTATTTCTTTTATTATTTCGTTAGGATCTACTTTATCATTATTTGGAATTATCTCTGCTAC
>JAAZOC010000001.1 GCA_012797935.1 Candidatus Microgenomates bacterium
TCTCCCCATCGCCTATTATCTGCAGTCCAACCACTCTTAACTGCTGCATCTCTAGAACCAGTTGATCCAAAACCATATAAGGTACCATTACATGAAGCACCACACGAACCTGTATTTGTAGCTGTAGTTCCACTGGATTCGTTGAAATTCCATTGTCCTACTAATCCTGTCGAACTAAATGGTGTTTCTCCATTTGTAGTATTAGCCGCAGAATCTACCCAAGAGAAATCTAATTCCGAAGAAGTCGAATTAAGATCTAGAGCATCAGAAATATATTCACCATTCCTATAGTATGAGCTTGTTGCTTCATCCTGACTCCTACTCACAGTATTCAAATAATAATTTGATATCTGAGTCGCAGATTTTACAACATTACTAATCTTAACTTCATCAATACTACCCTTTACACTCTCTATCGTATCAAACGGACACTTACCTATCATCACTGGCAAAGATACATTGTTTATTGTTCCTGCCGTACCTGTCGAGGATCCTACTGATGTTCCATTGATATATATGGTTATCACTCCTGTACTACCATTGTATGTCGCTGCTACATAGTTCCAACTGTTTACTGTCATTGCTGTAGTTGCTGTGTATGAGTGAAGACCTCCTGCACTTCCCTGCACATGGAAATGTGGTTTGTAATCTGTACTGTAACTCAAATTGAATACTGAGCCTGTACTTGCATTTGGGTTTACCCATTGAGATACTATCCAGTTCCAAGATGAATCTGTTGCTGTTGGATATACCCAGGCCTCTGCTGTCATGCCATTGGTAAATCCTAAGTTTACTGATGATGTTTGAATATTGTCTGAACTCGAACTAAAGGTTCTCGCTCCTCCTACCTTACCACTTGCATTGTATGAGCCTCCACTTGGGGTTGCATTATTACCATTTGGACTACTATCCTTAATATAGGCTCCACTACCTCCTGTCTCGTCTAAACTCCAGTAACCTACTGTAGTCGAATCAGATTCGAAAGTTTTTGAAGATGCCAGTTCTACTCTAGCACCCTCATAGCTTGCAGTTCTAATAAATGTACCATTATCAAATTCTGTTTTACTATCATGAATAATGCTTGGATCAATTCTTATAGGGTACATCCTATCTGAAGAAAACAGCCAGCTTGCATCAGCTGTAACTTTAACCTCATAGTTTCCATTGCCCTTATCATTTACATTCAAAGACACTTCATATGTTTTTTCTCCAAGACTATCAACGGCCCAACTTGGAAGAAAATGAGCAACATAGTTTCCATCTTTATCTACAAAATAGTAAGTTTCTGTACTTACTCCCTTTAATGTAAACCACCCTTTCCTTAATTCAAGTCCTTTATCTAACTTTAAATCAAAAGTAAATTCATTTAAGGGCACAGCACACTCATTAAAATTATTAATACAATCACCTGCATACTCTTCAAGATTGTTAATAACTATCTCTTCTTTAAGTCCAAGACCAGATAAAATTTGGTACTCAATATCAACCCCTCTTGCAACATTCTTGTTTAGGACGGTCTTTTTTGAAACTGGCTCCTCAGAATTTTCTCCAATTACTCTTCCACTATCAATAAGTTCAGTTGATGTTTTTACTTCATCTGTTCCAATTATTTCAGCAACATTCTTCACAGTTTCCTCTTTTGACCCCAAATCAAGATTCTCCGTTTCACTAAGATTCACACCCTTCAAAGACATCTCTATACCGTAATTACTTTTTGGTTTAATTGCCTTGACTACTTTTGTGAAAAAATTACTATCGTCTTTTTCAAATGGATTTTGAGAAGTTGCTTTTGCTTCAAATCTTACCCATTGAGTATTAGGATCTTCTCTTTTTCCAAAGTTAACAGAAAACAATGGGTTTTTGTTTGCAAATACGGCATTATTTGAAGATGATAAAAAAAAGATATCATCATTTGGCCTTACTCTAGTCACAAAAAAATAAGTAATAGCGATCAAAACAAGAAACAATGAAGAAGAAACAATTACAAACAATCTTGGTGATTTTTTATAGATATTTGATATTTTTTTTCTAACATCAATAAAATGTTTTTTTGTAGTTTCTAAGGCAGATTTCAACATATTACATATTATCACTAGTAGAATAAATATATCATAAATATTTCACCCTATAATTTTCTCTCGTACCCTATTTCAATATCTCCTACTCTTACATAATTGTCATTTGCAGAGGACATCTTAACTACCAATACACATACATCTCCTGCAGAGGCACATTCATTTAATGTAGAACCTGATACAAATGTTGATGTCCAAGTACCTGCAGTTGCAGATGCTTGATCTTCTAAGGACCCATCAATTGTTGCAGAATCTTCTTTGTATACATAGAAATCAAGTTGATTGTTAGTCGTACCAGTAGATTCAGTAGCAAAGTTAAATCTAATTCCACCACCAGTTCCCCATGTATCAAAATCAGATGGAAGTGTAAATCTTATTCTGACATCATAATCGTTCAAAGATGTTTCAGAACTATTCCACTCATAGTAGTTCATTGAATTTGCGCTTGTACCTTCATTATCTGCAGTCATATTTCCTGTATTACTACTACCATCTGCAGATAGTACTGCTCCTGCATACTCTGCAGAAAGTACTGTGTTCGTAAAGGTTGGTCCTAATGCTATCCATGAGCTTCCATCATTTGTAAACTCTAATTCTTCAGTACTTTCATTGAATCTAATCCAACCAGTAGATCCTAATTGTAGGTTTCCACCTTGTACTTGTATATCACCAGCCATTAGAGTATCACCATCAGAGTTAACAACAAATGCATCAACTCCAAGTGTTTGTAATTTCAAAAGATTTCCTCCAGCAACAGTTTTGTTAATCCATATACTGTTCATTCCAGAATCATCGATTTGAGCCATTTGTGGTGCAATATTTACTGATCCTGTGCTACTTCCTTGAGAAAGATCAAACATTAAGCTTCCAGCAACAATATCTAATCTAAGTTTCTTTGTAGAACCTGAATGATTGTACATTCTTACTGTATTACTATCGATTTGTACTATGTCATATCCAATATTGTATGTAAATGATATTGAGTTAAACTGAGGTTTGTATTGTTGATCTGTAGTTGTAAATATGACTCGATACTGGAAGTAATCGTTTGCTGTAGAGTGTATGCTGTCTAAGCCACTAGTTGGTAATTTTTCTACCTTTACATTGTCAATGTAGAATGTATTTGGTGTTGAAGAATTATTTGTTATTCTTAGCTTTGTTATGGCATCTCTGTCAGCACTAGCTATATCTGTAATATCCCAATATACTTTTTGCCATTCTAAGCTATCTACATATACTTTTTCTGTTTGTTCATTTGATACACTTTCTCCCATTCCTAGAGATAATGATTGCCCTATAACTGATGATTTTACCCATGCAGTTACATAATCGTATGAGGATATGTTTGTTGAAGATATTGTTGATTCAGCATATCCTCCATTTGTAGATGATTCTAACTTTGTAA
>JAAZOC010000029.1 GCA_012797935.1 Candidatus Microgenomates bacterium
CAGCAGATATACCTCTTGTAATCATTGCTGATGATATTGAGAATCAAGCTTTAGCAACACTTGTAGTAAACAAGTTAAGAGGAACTCTTGATGTTGTTGCTGTAAAAGCTCCAGGCTTTGGTGATAGGAAGAAAGAAATTTTGAAAGATCTTTCTGTTTTGACTGGAGCAGAATATATCTCAGAGGAAATTGGTAAAACATTAGATGCTGTTGAACTTACAGATTTAGGTTCTGCTAAGAAAGTAATTGTAAACAAAGAAAAGACAGTTATTGTTGAAGGAAAAGGAGATAAAAAGTCTGTTGGAGAAAGAGTAAAAGAAATAAAAGCTCAAATTGAAAATACAACCTCTGATTATGATAGAGAAAAACTTCAAGAGAGATTAGCTAAAATCTCTGGTGGTGTTGCAGTTATAAAAGTTGGAGCTGCTTCTGAAATAGAGGCAAAAGAAAAGAAAATGAGAATAGAAGATGCGATTCATGCTACTAGAGCAGCAATCGAAGAAGGTGTTGTTGCTGGAGGTGGTTTGGCATTACATAATGCTAAAGATGTTTTGAAGAAGGTTAAACTAGATGATAACGATGAGCAACTAGGTATTGAAATTCTAAAGAGTATTTTAAGTGAACCATTGAAGCAAATTGCTGAAAATGCTGGTGAAGATGGTGCAGTAGTTGCTGCTAATTGTAAAGATAATGTTGGATTTAATGCAAAGACTGGTGAATATGTAGACATGATTGAAGCAGGTATTATTGATCCTGTTAAGGTAACTAGGTTAGCATTAACAAATGCTGTTTCTGTTGGTTCAATGCTTGTAACTACAGAAGCTGTTGTTGCAGAAATTCCAGAAGAGAAAGACAGCAAAGCTCCTATGGAAATGGGTGGAATGCCTGGAATGATGTAATACTTTGTATCTAAGTTAAGAGGGGCAGAAATGCCCCTTTTAATTTCTAACGATATTTATCCAGTTGTCTTTTAACCATTTATCTGCCATCTTTTGTTCTTCTAGAAGATCCCTTTTAGCTAATTCTTTGTTGATAATATTACCCTGATGAGGATTTAAAAATCTTTTTTCTAAAGGAGAACTAAAACCATGTGCATAATGACACAACTCATGCGCGACTGTTGCTCTAACTACATATTCCGGAATACAGTCATTCTTGTAGTAACTAGTAATTGTTATCACAGTAATACTCTTGTCATCTTGCACTAAATAATCATCTTTTTTCTTTCTTAGCACACTCTTTATTCTTGTCCCACCTCTGGCCAATTTAATACTGCCTAGTTGCCTTTTAGAATATTTTCCAAATTTGATAACGACTAAATTCTTTCTTGGAATATCACAAAAATGATTCTCCCAAATATCATACAAAATATCTTCCAAAAAATTATTATCTCTCATTCAATAACTTCTACCATCATGTTATTATGATAAGATGATACTACAAAAGATAAAACAAAAGTGCATAACCTCAGTAAAAGTATTGAAATTTGTATATGGTAACTATACTTTTGTGGCAATACTTCGAGATATACTTTTTCTCATCTCTACATTTGCTGAAATATATGGAATTACAGTTTTAGGTAAGTTCATTGATGAAGCTACAAAAATATTCCTAGAATGGAAGTCATTTGAACTAGTACAGTTCTTAGGATCGGAAGTCTTCCTGTATCTTGCACTCATTCTTACACTTTCAGTAGTTGCTTTAGTTTGCACAAAAGCTAGAGAATATCTCTACAATGTAATCTATGAAAAGGTTTGGGAAGATGCTCAGTGTATGATTGTCGATAAAGTATCAAGATCAAACTTACACGACATTGAAAAAGATGAATTCCAAGATAAGGTCACATACGCACCTGCATTTTCAATGGCAAGGATAATATTAACATATGATAATTTCTCAACTATTTTAAGCAGTACACTTAGGTTGGTAAGTGCTTTAGCTATTCTTTATTCTACAATGGGGCTATCTGTACTATTCCTTTTGATTGTAGTCCTTCCTGAAGTAATAGTAGTCCATTTAAGAAGAAGAAATATTAGAGAATATCAAGATAGTGGGGTTGGCAAGTTAAGATTTTTGAACTACATTCAAAATATTGCTTTAACAGTATCAAATTTCCTTGAGCTTAGAGTAAATAATATATATTCGCATTTGAAAAGAAGATATGTAAATGAATATGATGAATATCTTGATGGATACTTAAATAGTCAATTCCTTTTCTACAGAGATAACATTTCAGCTTTAGTTGTTGGTCAAACCTTAAAATTTGTATACATCATATACATAGTTTCTGTTACTCTTGTTAAAGGAATATCCTTTGGTAGCTTTAAAGCTTTATATGATTATGTTGATGTTGCATATTCAAGTGTTTTAAATATCTTAAATTCACTATCTTTGATATCAAATAATCTAGGATATGTAGATAAATTCTTTGAATTGATCGAATACAAAGGATTTGGTGATCAAGAACATGGAGATATAAAGCTTGCAAACCATACTCCAAAATTAGAGTTTAAGAATCTTTCTTTTGCATATCCAGATGATCCATCTACTAAAATCCTTAAAAACCTTGATGTTGAATTGAATCCTGGAGAAAAAATAGCATTTTTTGGTGGTGATGGCTCTGGAAAAAGTACAACAGTAAAAATACTGACAGGATTATATCCTTTGGAAAAAGGAGGATATCTTTTAGATGGTCATCAGACAAAAGATTTGGATAGAGGTGAGTTGAAGAGAAAACTATCTGTAATATTCCAAGACTTTATCAATTACCATTTTAGTCTGAAAGAAAATATTGTCATATCCGGACAAAGAATTAATGTTGAAAATGATCTTTACAAAAAGGTTTCAGATATAGCCGGAGTAAATAAGTTTAAAAAGATGGTTCATATTGATGATACAAGTATTCTTGGTAAAACTTTTGCTTCTGGAAGAGATCTTTCTCCTGGATATTGGCAAAGATTAGCAATTGCAAGAATGCTTTACAGAAACAAAAGAATCTTCATTATGGATGAGCCATTTACATACATAGATGATGTATCAGCTGAAGATATCATTAACGATATATTTGAATTTTTGGGGAAGGATCGTTCACTAATATTCATTACTAGAAGTACAAAGCATTTAGAGAAATTTGATAGGATCTACTATTTCGAAAATGGCAGAGTCATAGAATCTGGTTCGTGGAAGGAATTGATGAAGTCAAAAGGTAGACTTTACGAAGAAAGCAAATTACAAAAGGTTTCTTAAAATACAAAATATCCTGTAAAATAGAACAATGGAGATATTAGATGGAAAAAATATATCTCAGAGAATACTAGATAGTATCTCTGATGAAGTAAGAAATATTCGTAAAGATGGTAAAAGAATACCAAGGTTGGATATGATTCTCGTTGGTGATGACTATGGAAGTATTAAGTATGTCGGCATGAAAGAAAAAACTGCTATAGAAGTTGGTATAGAGGGAAAAGTTCACCATTTAGATAATGATGTAAATACTTTAGATGTTATCAATCTTGTTGAATCATTAAATAAATCTGAGGAAGTTGATGGATATATGATTCAATTACCTTTGCCAGAGCATATTAATACAAATCTTGTTTTAGATTCAATAGCTCCACAAAAAGATGTAGATGGTTTAACACCTACGAATTTAGGAAAACTTTTTCAAAAAGACAAATCTTCTATACCTCCAGCAACACCATTGGGTATTATGAAATTGCTTGAAGCATATAATATAAAAACATTTGGTAAGAATGTTGTAATTCTAGGAGCAAGTAATATTGTTGGAACACCACTTGCAGCTATGATGCTAGAGAAAAATGCTACTGTTACACTTTGTAATTCACATACTGTAGATATACAGAATATAACTAAAAATGCTGATATTTTAATCTCTGCAACTGGAAATCCATTGCTAATAAAAAAGCACTACTTGAAGGACGATTGTGTTGTTGTAGATGTTGGCTCAAATAAACATCCTGAAACAGGGAAACTTGTTGGTGATGTTGATTGGCAAGATGTACAAGGAGTACCTTCATATATAACCCCAGTACCTGGTGGAGTTGGCCCAATGACAATAGCTTGTCTCATGCTTAATTTGATGAACTGTTACAAAAATGGAAAAAGATAAAAAGATAGAATCATTAATAAAAGAAGAAGCAAGAAGACAAATAGAAGGAATTGAGTTAATAGCTTCAGAGAACTATGTCTCAGAGGATGTGTTAGAAGCAATGGGCTCAATACTTACAAATAAATATTCAGAAGGGTATCCATCTAAAAGATATTATGGTGGGAACGAATATATTGATGAAATCGAAAAGGAAGCTATTCAAAGAGCAAAGGATCTTTTTGGTGCTGGGTATGTTAATGTTCAACCATATTCTGGCTCGCCTGCTAACTTAGCTGTACATTTCGCATTGATAGAGAAAGGGGATAAAACACTAGGAATGGCATTGGATGCAGGTGGTCATCTTACACATGGTTTTAAAGTTTCGATATCAGGTAAATATTTTGATTCTGCAAGCTATGGAGTGAATGCTGATGGATATATAGATTATGAAGAGGTGAGAGAAATTGCAAAATCACATAAGCCAAAATTGATTTGGGCTGGGTTCTCTGCATATTCAAGAATTGTAGATTGGAATGAATTTAGGAAAATAGCTGATGAAGTTGGAGCATATCTTGTTGCTGATATCTCACATGTCGCAGGATTGATTGCTGCTGGTTTGTATCCTTCTCCAGTCGGAATTGCGGATGTGGTGACAACGACCACCCACAAAACTCTGAGAGGCCCTAGAGGTGCCATAATTATGTGCAAGGAGGAACTAGGGGAGAAAATAGATAAAGCAGTATTTCCTGGGTTACAGGGAGGTCCACACAACCATACTACAGCAGCTATAGCTGTAGCATTAAAGGAAGCAAACACAAGTGAGTTTAAAGAATATGCAAAACAAATAATTGCTAATTCAAAAACTCTTGCAAATGAATTGAAATCCAAAGGATATGAAATAGTATCAGGAGGAACAGATAATCATCTTTTCCTTTTAGATTGTATCAAATCTTGTAATATGACAGGTTCCGAACTCTCAAATCTACTTGAAAAAGTAAATATCACAGTAAACAAAAATGCAATTCCAAAAGACGAACGAAAGCCATGGGATCCATCTGGGATTAGAATTGGTACTCCAGCAATCACGACAAGAGGACTAAAGGAGAACGATATGAAAGTAGTTGCTGAATATATTGATAGAGCAGTAAAATCAAAAGATAATGATTCAGAATTAGAAAAATTAAAGGAAGAAATAAAGAATTTCATGTCTAGCTTCCCGATACCAGGAATAAAATAATTTACTAAAAAAATGAAACTAAGTTTTAGAAAAGACCTAAATATTGCCTCTCTCGTCTCTGAATCTAATTGGAATAAATTCAAAGTACACACTCTTCTTCAAAATTCTGAAAAGAAACAACCATCAATAAATGCATATCTTGGAGCTAGATACAGTAGATCTTCTGATTCAATTATAGATATTGCTAATGAAATAATGAAGAGTAATACAGATGCTGCTGAGAAATTGGAAAAAATATTTTCTGGATATGGTCATAAATCAGTAGGAGATATGGCTGATCTTTTTGTATGTGTTGAAAATATACCAATATACACAGCAATGAAATTTTTCTATATGACATCTGTAGTAGCAGGACAAGAGAGATCAACTAGATATCAGAATTTTGATAATCCTGAATTTGTTAAAATTCCAAGAGAGGTATGTGATGATAATGAAGTAAGAAAAGGATATGAAAGAATTATGATGAAGCAAATGAAAGATTACAGAGAAATGTTGAAGGTCACAAAGGATTCATTGTCTAAAGTTTTTCAAATTAATGAAGAAAGCCAACAGGAAGTTTCTGCTCTGAAATCAAGAACGTTTGATGTTGTCAGATATTTCTTGCCATATGGTTTAAACACTAGTGATGCATTCTTGATGTCTGCAAGGAACTGGTCTGAAATAATTAGTTATCTTTGTTCAAGTGATTCTGTTGTAGAGAATGAATTATATAGTTTGTTGTTAAATCTTCTTGGTGAATCAAAACTTGATGTAAAAGGATATATTAGAGAAGCAGATGGTTTGCTTAGACATACGGATGCCAATTGTTGTAGAAAGATTTCAACAAAAGAAATTCTTGCATACTTAGATAAAACCATAAACAGAGAACAAGTTGAGGATATTATTACAAATGAATGTGATTCTGTTACAGTTACATATGCCCCTGATTGCACTGAAACTTTGATATCCCACTATGAATCACTTCTTAATCCTTTGGGTTCAAAAGAAGAGTTTGAATTTTCTGAAGAGGATCAGGAGAACATAGGTTCTATTCTTTTTGATAACCATGATCATCATCATTTGATGGGTAACATTGGTCAATCAGGAGCAATTAAGATTTCAGGTTTTGCATCTTTAGGAACATTAAAAGATTTAAATAGGCACAGAAGTTTAGAAAGATTTATTCCTCTTTTTCATGATGAAATAGATTTGGATCAGGAACTAAAGAGAAAAAACAGTGAATGTTTTGTATTGTGTGATTATTTGGAGATTCAATCTCTTTCTAAGCTTAAGAAAGAATTTCAAAGTAGGTTGGAGGAAACATATGAGATGATTAAAGAGTGGAGAAAGAGTTCTAAAGATGTTCTTTCAAAAGAGGTGTGTGATGAATTTACAAAGTATTTATTACCTCATGCTCATAGTACAAGGTATATATTTTATGGTTCTTTTGATGATTATCAGTATATTATTAATTTAAGAACAAGGAATGGTGGGCATATTGCATATAGAAGATTAGTATATCAATGGTTAAGAAAGCTAAGTTACAAGGATCTTATTTGGAGACCTTTACTAAAAAAAATAGTAGAGCCAAGAATTGATGACAAGCATCAATTTATAGATAGAAGTTAAATTTATTTTAAAATATTTATGATTCTTTCAGACAAGAGTATTAAGGAGAAATTAAAAGGAAAGGCAATCTCAATAGAGCCTTTTAAAGAAGAGTTTCTTCAACCAGCATCATATGATTTGCATTTAGATAAGTATTTCTTAGTTTTCAATAAAGAGGAGATTGGTATGTTAGATGTGAAGGAAAAACCAAAGAAGCTAATGAGGGAAATAGTGGCAAATGAAAAAGATGGTTTTGTTATACATCCAGGGGAATTTGTATTAGCGAATATTGTAGAGATAACTGGTGTTGATAATAAGCATGTTGGTAGGTTAGAGGGTAAGAGTTCTTTAGGAAGAATAGGTTTGATTATACATGCTACTGCTGGTTTCTTGGATCCAGGAAACAAATTGAGATTAACATTAGAATTAGCGAATGTATCCCCAATTCCAATTAAGATTTATCCTGGAATGAAAATAGCTCAAATAGCATTTGAGGAATTATCTACTGAGTGTGAAAGACCATATGGTTCATCTACACTTAATAGTAAATACAAAGGTGATTTAAAAGTTAAAGAAAGCCAGATGTGGAAAAACTTTAATAAAAAGTAATCCTTCTCCTACATTTGAGGAGGTACTGGTGGTAAACTTTCATCCTCTTGTGCTGGTGTAGAAGGTTCTATTGCTGATGGAGCAATTGGATTTTGTGTTTCAGGTTGCATTGCTTCTGTTGGTATCTGTTGTATTTCGTTATTTACTAATGCTTGAAGATCAATAGGTGCTTCTGTTTGAACAGGTGGCATTTCTACAGCTGGTTGCTCTTGAACTGGAGTGCTTTCCATTGGTGCTGGCATTGTATCCATTAGTGATTGCTCTTGCATTTGAGGAATATCAACTGGTGTCGAAAGAGGTGTCTCCATAGGACTTGTCTGTTCTTGTACTGTTGTTTCCACCTTTGGCTCTTCTACAACTGGTTGTACTGGTGGCATCTGTGGAATTTCCATAGAAGTACTTTCTTTTGCTACTAAATCTTGAAGATCTTTCTGCTCCGCACTATCTAAACTTGGGGTTGCAGGTTCTTGCATTGGAACACTGCTAGTTGCAGACTCTGCAACTGGTGTATTGTTTGAGTTGACCATATCTTTAAGAGTTGGCTCTTTTACAGGTGTCTCGGTTGTTTGTGTTGTAGTCTCAACCTTTGGTTCTGAAGTTGTTGCTGTTTGTGGCATATCATTATCATCTTTCTTTCTTGTTAGAAGAACACCAACGATACTAATTAGCAAAATTACAGATCCTCCAAGTAAGATATATGGTAAGTATTCCATAATATCTATACCCAATATGGTAGTATTGCTAGAAGTACTTTCTTTCCCAGATGTAGTTGTAGTAAGTGTAGTGTCTGTAGTATCGTCTGTACCTGTTGTTGTTACCTCATCTGTACTTTCAACTTCTCCAATGTTTACAATTGTACCAACTTCAGCATCTCCAATCTCAAGTGATGTTTTATTTACAGAAAGAGAATAATCTGAACTCTCTGTTGTGAATATGATATTTGCAATTATTCCATCTACAACAGTAGCTTCCTCGAAAGAACAAACGATATCAACTTTTGCTGTCCCAATAGTTGGTGTAAATGTTTTACAAGCAACTGTACCACTATTTACCTCTTCAATTGTTACATCTTCTGAAGAATCTACGGTTACTTTTATTTCTTCTAAAGTATCTGTTCCTGAATTTACTTCAAGAGAAGCACTTTTTACAGTTGAAGTTGATTTGTCTTCAAGAGAAAAATTTACGGCAGCAAAGGCTTTCTGAGGTAAAAAGAAAAATGCAATTAAGAGAAAAGAAAAAAATATTTTTTTCATTGTTTGGACAGTTTAGATTATTCAACTCTACATTATCATTTGTCATATGCTATGTCAAAATAAAATTTGACTTAGAAAAGGTATGAAGATACACTTATGTATATTCTAAACTGCCTAATGGACAATATTAATACATACAACAATATATCTGGTGCACAATCTTCTAATTCTCAAGTAGATGAGAACTTAAATGAGGTTTTAGAACTGGAGAACAGATTAGCTTCTTCAAATGTTCCTGTTGGATTGAAGGAAGAGGCAATGAGAAGTGTTCAACGATTGAAAAGAATGTTCAGAATGGGAGGGTATAGTTGAGAATTTGAGAACGTAAATAAATATGTAGATTGGATTACAAGAATTCCATGGGGTGTCATTTCTCAAGATAATTTTGATATCTCAAATGCAAAGAAATTGATGGATTCTTCCCATTATGGAATGGAAACTATCAAGGAATTGATTCTCGATTATCTTGCTACAATGCAATTACAAAGTAAGGGGGTTTCATCTCCTATGCCAACTCAAGTGCAAATGAATGGTGTTGATTTAGCTTCAGAAGGAATGGCTGTTTTAAAGGGATCTTCTGCAAATGCACCTGTTTTTCTTTTTGTTGGTCTTCAGGGTGTAGGTAAAACTTCTATTGCAAAATCGATTGCTTCTTCTATGAATCGTAAATTTATCAGAGTCTCATTAGGAGCTATAGGTGATGTTAGGACTTTGAGAGGTACTCCTAGATATTCAATAGATGGAGAGCCAGGGCAGATAATCAAAGCATTAATAAGATGTGGTACTATGAATCCCGTTATTCTTTTAGATGAAATCGAAAAATCGAGTGGTAATGCAGGTCTTTTGAATGATGTTATGGCAACTCTTTTGGAAATTCTTGATCCTGAGCAAAATGCTACTTTTGTAGACCACTATATAGATTATCCTGTTGATCTTTCTAATGTTTTCTTCATTTGTACTGCTAACAATCTTGGTGGATTATCTGCTGCACTGCTTGATCGTGTTGAAGTAATTAGGTTTACTAGTTATTCTGATGAAGAAAAAGAGGTTATTGCAAGACAGTACATTCTTCCAAAGGTGTTGGAGAACTTACATCTTACAACTGATCATGTAAAGATTGAGGATGATGTATGGCCATTAATTATTCGCCCAGTAGGTTTCGATGCTGGTATTAGACAGCTTGAAAGAAATATTACTACTCTTGTTAGGAGTGCAGCTAGAAGAATAATAGAAGGGAATCAGTTTCCAATTGTTGTTAATTCATCAAACTTAAATGAGTTTGTTCTGCCAGATCAAGGTCCATTGAGTTAATATCCTTTGAATGGGTTTACAAGTTTCAGAGAAGATACAGCTCTTTGTAATTGTGGATTCTTAATGTTTTTTGCAATATTAGATTTGTATTGACTCTTTTGTTCTGCTTTATTGAGAAGTTCTAAATCTGCTTGTGATGTTTCAGTAGGGATAGTAGAGGGATCTACTTGTTTTGTTACAAGGTAGTCACTTTCATTTAACATATTTATATTTACACTATTGTTGTTTTGATCCATCGTTATTATCCGGATAACTTTGTATATATCCCTGAGGTGTTAGGTGAGATCTACCTTTTTGTATATCCTCCCTAGATTTTACAACTTGCCCAGAGACTGTATTTTCTCGTAAGCCATCTAGGAAAGATTTTTGTCTTTGATACTTTTCTGGATTTAGTTCCATCTCTTGTTGTTTTAGCCTTTCCTCAAGTTCAACCTGATATTTCTTTCTTTCCTCTTCTAAAATATTCTCATGTGTTTTTGTTCTGTCAATTGCTTCTTTAATTATTTGTTCTTGTCTTGCTGGGCTTACATCTTTTGTTGAAACCTGTTGTGCAGGAGGGTCAAATATTTGTGCTAATTCTTCAATGCTTCTCGTTTCAGTTGTTCATCTCTTCTCTCTTAACTTTTCGAGATCTCTAGGGTCTGAAGTGATAATTTCATGCTCTGCTTGGCTAGATATGACTTGTATACCAACATGGTTAGAACCTGCAAAGAAGAGACCTTGTCCTTTATCGCATGTTAGAAGGAAGTTTCTTTCACCATCAGAGAGATTAAATACTTCCTGGAGCTTTTCCAAAGCAGAAGGACTTTGTTTCATCAACATCTGTAATGAAGAGTTTGAGATAATGGCTTTACCCATATCGTTATTCAAGAAATCTGCAACATCTTGTGTTATTGTTGAAAGTCCTAAGTAGTATTTTCTAGCTCTCTTTGCAATAGAGTACATAAAGTTGGCAGAATCTTTAGATTGCATCATATACCAAGCTTCATCAACGATTAGAAGTCTTCTCCTTTTATCTTTTCTGATCTTTGTCCAAATGAAATCGAGCATTAAATACATAGCTAAGGGTTTAAGTTCTTCTTGCAAATCTCTGATACTGAATACTGTAAACGGATTTGTAATTTCGAAGTTACTTGCTTCGTTGAATACTCCAGCACCACTACCGATAATGTATTTCTCTAATCTTCTAGCAAGACTATGTGCTTCTGGTTCTGCCATTCCTTTTAATACTTTGTATAGATCTTCAAGTAGAGGTGGTTGTTTCTTTTGTGTTGCAGGATCGAATGTAATGCCTTTTTCTCTATATGTAAGGATTAGAGCTTTATCTAGTATTGAACCTTCTATACTTGTTAAATCTCCGTAGAGTACTCTGAAGAAACCTTGTAAAGAAAGCATCTTCATTCTCAGTTCATCGTCACCTTCTTCTGATACTCCTGAGAGTTCGAATGGATTCATTTTGTTTCCTTTATCTTGTGAGAATGATATATATGCACCGTTTACTGCATACGAAAGATCTTCATATTCTCTTTCTGGGTCGATGATTAATATCTCAGTCCCAAGCATTAAGCTTCTTACAGCTTCTAATTTGACGAAATAACTCTTACCAGCACCAGACTTTGCAAATACAACAGTGTTTGCATTTTCAAGTTCAAACCTATCAAATATGACTAAACTCTTGTTGTGCATATTTATACCGTACATTATTCCATGATCCATAGTTAACTCTGAGGTGACAAATGGGAATGTAGTAGCAAGTGATGTTGTATCCATATTTCTTGTTATGTACAGGTTGTCTATTCCAAGTGGTTGAGTACTTACAAATCCTTGCTCTTGCTGTAATGTTGCTGGTTTTGCTGTTACATTTATGGCTGCCAATGTTGAGATGACATTTCTTGTATATTTCTCAAGAAGATCTTTATCTTCAGCATATATATTTATGTACATAGAAAAATGGAAGAACTTCTCAGTACCTTCTGCAATTGAATCTTGTAATTGTTGTGCATCTGAAAGTGCAACTTTTAGTGACGGATCAACAACCTTTCTTTCTTCCATCTGAGCATAGAGAGATGCTTCCATTTCTCCAATTTTCTTTTTTAGTTTCTCTAAGATTGTTTTTGAATCAACAGGGTAGTAAAAAGTACTTATTCTTAAAGAATGTTCGAAATTAATAATTGGAGAGAGCCAGTTAGGTCCAACAAATCTTGGGTATCCACTAACAAAGAGTGTTCTAAAATAATAATTCCCCATTTGGAGATTGTTAAAGTCAACCTCTAAATCAATAGGGGCTATTATGTCTTGGACAGACATCTCTGATGCATTGTCTATACTGCTGGCTTCTTCTTGCATTACTTCCTCTTCTTTCTTCTCTTTTCCCTTTTTACCTCCAAATATATCTTTTAGATTCTCCAAGATCATTTCAGGAAGTCCTTTTTTCTTTTTTTCTGTTTCTTCTTCTGCTAAAGGATCAAAATACCTGTTTCTGTTATCATTTTCATCTGTTCTTTGTACAGAATTTACTTCCTTATCTATTGTTTCTCTAAATTGAGCATATTTCTCACCTTTTGTTTGGAATTTTGTTTCTGATTCTTTAAGCATCTTTGATGTACTATTTTCGAAACTTCTATTGTAATTATTATTGTTGCTATCCATTATTCATCCGGGTTATATATTGTATAGAATTCAGTTATTAATTCCTTTGTCGTAAGTTGATGTCCGAAAAGTCCCATTCTGCTAAGTTGCTTAAGTACATGATCTCTCTTTGGGTACAAGAATATTTTTGCTTTCTCAATTAATTGACTAGTTTGCATCTTTTCCATTTTTTCTTGTTCTTCTTTGTTCTTTTTAGCATCGAAAAGATTTGTTCCAGGCATTTGTAGAGCAGGGCTATATGGTATCACAATGAAGAAACTTTTATCTAAAACATCATTCTCAACAATTAGATTTTGCACAAACACAGTGTATATATCTAATTGCTTCTTTAATCCTTCACTCATAGGTTTCTCTTTCTGGTTCTTAAGATAGTCAATATAGTTTGTGATATCAATTCTTTTCGTTCTAATTAATATCTGAATACGGAAATTTAAAGAATTCAACAAACCTGCGAAAGCATAGATCTTGTTATCCTGCTCATACTCTGCCAAGAGATCAAAGTTAATTGCTGATGTCTGTATAACCATTGTTACAGTTCCATTCTTGTTTACGATTAAATCGTCTGCAATATCTCTAAAGGCTAGATGCTCCTGTGTAGATGAAGTTGTTCTTGCTCTCGCATTTTTATCCATCTTAGATTGCGTTAATCTTAATAGGTAACTTATTCTCTTTCTTTGCCAGGTGTATTTCTACTCTAGGGAATTTATATTGTGGATGCTCAAAATACAAAACATAAATACCTGGGTCCCATATCTTATTTGTTAAGAAATATCCATTAGGTCCTGTCTTATTAGCATAGAGCATTTTATCATCTTTTGTTTTCAAATATACAATAATATTTGGTATTGGTTTAAGATCTTTTGTACTTATCCAGACATTAATATTACCAGGTAAATTATCTGCACTGCTTATGTTGAATTGAAATTTATCAATATTATCTTCAGTTATTATTATATTGTTCTGATCAATAGCGGGTGTAGCAGTATTAACTTCTACATCTTCTGTTGTTTCTTCTTTCTTTGTTTCTTCTATTTCTTCACCTTTTACAGTATTAACAAATGTTGCTCCAATAATTTTTGGCTTGTCATTTTTGTCTTCCTTTGCAACTAGTTTGCCTTCTTCATTTGGTTTCATTGCAGGTTTTATTCTCTCTGCCTTCATCTTCTTGTTTAACCATGCTCTTTGTGTTGGATTATTTATTGCCGATATGTAGCTTTGAATAAACTTATCTGCATCCTGATCATTAATTGGAACTAATCCGAGGAATATTCCAGAAATGGAAGAAAGAAAAAAAACAGGAATTCCCAATACTGCTGGTATTACCTTATCAACTGTTAGATATATCATTAAGCCACCAAACCCTATACCCAAAGCTAAGTAGGCAAACTCTTTTAATGTGAATTTAGTAAAAAGTTTAAATTCAACATCTAATACATTTTGAGGAATTGCATGTTGTCTCATAGGCAGATTTTACTATTTTTACATACAAAAGTTTACCAGAATATTTAAGAAAGTTTTAGTAGTATAATAGAAAGATGATTGATAGTAGTAAAAGACTTGTAGAATTAATGGAATTTAGATCTTTAATGGGTCTAAATGTATCATCTAATGATGTAAAAAGAATCTGGGGAAGAAGATTTTTCAAGAATGAGAGTAAAAAAACTGAAAAAGAATTAGCGAATACCCATGTTGAGAATAAAATAAAGATCGCGAAAGCAGGTATCTCAAAACTATTACTATTTGATTGGGTAAAATTTATAGGAGTATCAGGATCTGTAGCTGCTGGATTTGCTAAGGAAGAGGATGATATAGATCTATTTATTGTTGTTAAAAACAATTGTATGTGGTTATACCGTGGCATTATCTCCTTAAGAAATATCTTTCACAGAAAGATTCGTACAAAGAAAGATTTTGATGTAAAAGATAAACTTTGTATTAACTTAATATCTGAAGAAAGGGGAGTGGAGTTCTCAAGTGATATTTTTAATTTCCATGAATTAATGTATTTAAAGCCAATATATAACGAGAAATATCTCTCATACATATATTGGAGAAATGAATGGTTGAGAAGTGATTACGGTATAAAAAAAGAATTAACTCAAACAAAAATATCTTCTACTAAAAATGTCTCAATCTTTTTTTCGCTATTTAATTCATTAGCATTTTTTCTTCAATTATTCTTTATGATAATCTCAAATCACAATCCAGAAGTAGAAAGATTAAAAAATAATTCAAGAAATGGAAGAATAGAATTCTTTAGTACTAAGCACAAGGAAAAAGTTGTTAGTAACTATTTAAAAAGATTCAAATCAATCAATTGAGACTGCTCAAGTATTTCTTTTGGAATATCTTCATAATTTATTACAGTTATGAATGTTTGTTGCTTGTTTAGGTTCTCTTTATCAAATATTAAAGATGTATTCTGCTTGTCTAGCTCTGAGGAAATATCATCCAACAGTAGTGTAGGGTAACTCCCAAGTTCTTTCTTTATTTCTTCTTGTATTTTAAATATCAATTGACCTATTGCTAATCTTTTTTCACCTCTTGAACCATATTTCTTAATATTCTTACCATTAATTAACTCCCAATCATCTCTGTGTGGCCCAATATTTGTATAACCTGTTGCTATATCTCTTTTCTTCGACTCTTCAATACTTTCTTCTAGATCCGTATCTTTATTTGATTTAAGATATTCAAGTTTGAATTTTTTGTGGTCAAGAGAATCAATTAGATTTATTCTTTTTTCTTGGATAATCTTTGAAACTGAAAGAAATTCATTTGTCCAGAAATTTAATTGAGGGTCATTTCTAGCAATTATCCCTTTTTCGTAGAAATTCTTAGACAATTTTTTTAGGTATGCATTTCTTTGCCTTAGAACTTTGTTAAATGTCTTAAGAATATCAGTATATTCATAATCTAAAATGACTATTGTTTCATCAAGGAAGTTTCTTCTTTTACTTGGGGATATCATTAGAATTTCTATCTGCTCTGGGTTGAATATTGATGATGCATTGTTCCTGTAGAATTTTTTCGGTGTTGTTTTTTGTCCATCTATTTTTAATTCTTTTTTTGTTTTTGATTTAAAGTATGTGTATATGTTTTCTTCTGTTTTCATCTCAATTCTTGTATATGGATCTTCATCTTTTTGTTCATTTTTAATGAATTCGTCACTTGAAGCCCAAGGAGAGTATCCATTTGTAATAACAGAAATTGCTTCTAAAATGGTACTCTTACCAATAGCATTGTTTCCATGGAGAATTATTATGTTTTTTTCAAAATTAAGCTCTAGGTTTTTGAATTGCCTAAAGTTTGTAATTTTTAATCTTTTAATCATTCTATGTTTTCAAAATTGCTAAAAATGCATCTTGAGGTATACTGACTTGGCCGATTTGTTTTAATCTCTTTTTACCTTTTTTCTGTTTTTCTAGTAGTTTCTTTTTTCTAGAGTAATCACCACCATATAGCTTTGCAGTAACATCTTTTCTAAATGCACTGACATCTTCTCTTGCTATGATTTTTGAACCAATAGATGCTTGTAAAGGTATTGGGAATTGTTGTCTTGGAATTACTTTTTTCATTTCTTCTAGAAGTTTAACTGCTTTTAATCTAGCATCTTCTCTTACTTCCAAGAAATTGAGAACTGAGATATCTTCATGATTTACTAAAATAGAAACTTTAACTATGTCTGAAGGGAAATAGTCAATGAATTCGTATTCCATCGATGCGTATCCACTAGATATATTTTTTAATGAATCAAAAAAGTTTGAAATTAATGATGCTAATGGCATATCGTATTCAAGTATGATGTACTGTTCTTTTAATTGTATGTCTGGTCTATTGCCACTAAGGTATATTGTATTAACATACTGACCTCTTTTTAATTGGCATAGCTTCATAATATCGCCGATGTATGTATCTGGAGTTAATATTTTTGTTCTTACCCATGGTTCTCTAATTTCCTTTGTTTCTGATGGATCTGGAAGTTCCTGTGGGGTTTGTATTACTAACTCATGCCCATCTGTTTTTGTGACCATATACTCGACAGTAGGAGCTGTTACAATTAGATCCACATTGTATTCCCTCTCGAGTCTTTCTTGAATTATATCCATATGTAGGAGCCCTAGGAAGCCACATCTAAACCCAGCTCCAAGTAGGGTAGATCTTTGGTCTGTGAAAGACAAGGATGCATCATTTAGAGAAAGTTTTGTTAGTGCTATCTTCAAATTCTCATACTCCTCTGTATCCGTAGGAAAGAATGTCGCAAACATATTTGGTTTAGGAACTTCATATCCAGCCAAAGGTTCAACTTTAAAGGAATCGGAAACAGTATCTCCAACAGTGAAGTAACTTATATCTTTTAATCCCGTTGCAACATATCCAACTTCTCCTGCATGTAAAAAAGTTTCTTCTCTCATATCTGGCGAAAATACTCCTATCTCTGTTGGTTTAAATGATTGTTTTCTTTGTAAAATGTAAAGACTCTCAGTTTTTCCAGGTATATATTGAATACTTCCATCAAATATTCTAATAGCAATTACAACTCCTCTATGTTCATCGTAAAAAGAATCAAATACAAGAGCTTTTAGAGGAGCTTCTACTTCTCCTTTTGGAGCTGGAGTTTTTTCTATAATTGTATCTAAGAGTAATTCAATATTCTGTCCTGTTTTTGCTGATACTTTTATTATTTCTTCTTTCGAAAATCCTAATAATGATTCAATTTCTTTTTCTCTCTCTTCTATATTTATATTTGGTAAGTCTATTTTGTTAAGAACAGGTATTAACTTTAATCCTAGATCAAGTGCTTTTCTAGTGTTTGATATTGTTTGTGCTTGAATTCCTTGGCTAGCATCTACTAACAATATTGCGGATTCGCATGCAGCAAGAGATCTAGATACCTCATATGAGAAATCTACATGTCCTGGTGTATCGATTAAGTTTAATTGATATCCTTTCCATTCCATTTTACAGGCCTGAAGCTTTATTGTAATGCCTTTCTCTTGCTCAAGATCTAATCTATCTAAAACTCTTTCTTTTCTTTTATCTCTTGAGAGATCGATATGTGCAGCTTCAAGCATTCTATCTGCTAATGTTGATTTCCCATGATCAATGTGGGCGATAATGGAAAAGTTACGAATTTTATTTAAAGGTTTTACCTCTTGCATAGGGCCATTATATCTTAATATTTGTTGGAATAGTAGGATTTAGAGGGCTGTTTTCTCAGAAATGTTCATACTGAAATTCTCAGTAAATTGAACATTTGAGAAATTCTCAACTACAAGAAAGATTACAGCATTATCATTGGGTAAAAATTCAATCTCTTGATTGTATGTAAATCCTTTGTCATCCTGAAGTTTGTATGTATCTTCACCAACCTTTAGATATATATTTGATTTGATATTTGAAGCAGTTTGTCCATAGAAAGTTAGAGTTTTAAACTCATTGTTTTTGTTCTCGATTTTCAAAATTGGTTTAGAGTAACTATCAGCTTCTCTTTTATTGATATTTACAGAATACTCATAGCCAGATTCTAATTTGTTGAAAACTTCGGATGTAAATATATTATGTTTTCCTTCTACTAAAGATACAGTGATGTCATTCTCTGTTGCAACTCCTAAAATATTTAATTTTGCCAATTGCTTTGTTATTGGGGAAAGATTAAAGACTGTAATTGTTGGAAGAATGAAAAGTAATGCTAGTAAACCAAGTGCAAAAGGTTCCAATACCTGTAGAAATACTTTTTTTGCTGTCTCTTTTTTGTTTTGCATATTAGTAATATCTGTTGTTTCTTGGATATATGTTATCAGTTTCTAATTCAAATGTCTTTATTGTTCCCCATATACTGAGTAATGATACAACTCCTGATATGATACCAATTGATGTGTAACAATTCCCTTGTATTGTTTGCAAAACAATAATTCCCGATGCTAATGTTAGGAATGATGACCAAAGGAATATTAGTAAAAAAGATGTATCTTTCTTAGTTATCCAATTCAAAATATTAAGTTTTGTTATTTTAACAATTGTTTTTGGATTTTGTAATGACGACTGATATATGGATGTCTTTATTATGAAGTAGAATGTTGGTATCGCAAGAGCAATTAACATTACTAAATTAGAGATAGAATTAACAAAAAGTGTTGTATTGAAATCAGTAAAATATATCTGAACTGAGAATATTCCGTTTATGTTGTTGTCAACAAAAAACTTTAGGTCATATATTAACCCAACAGCAACCATTCCCAAGAGTTTAGCCAGAATCATTATGAATGATGGCCAGAGTGAAATTTTAATCGCTCTTCTTAGCAGTTTTGACATTATCTTTTGGCAGTTTGTTTAAATTTCTAGCAAGGCGAGATTTAATTCTGTCTGCCTTACCTTTATTTATTATATTCTTTTTTGAAGCTTTGTCTAAGACTTTGTAGATATTTCTTAAATTCTTTTCACCTTCAGCAATTGCAACATCTTTTACTAATGTAGCTTGTTTCTTAATACTCTTTTTTATTCTATTTCTGAGTCTGTCGTTGACAACTTTTCTTCTCTTGTTTTGTCTTAAATCTTTAATAGATGTTTTTAAATTTGGCATTATTGTATCTTAAAAATATAATGTGTAGTAAATCAGGCTATTATATAGATTCTTTCTTTATTTGTAAACATATTTTTTTGTGTTAAACTTTTTGTATGTTAAAGTCTAGAAAGGTTAAGATTTTTTTTAGTATTTTCTTAGTATCTTTGATATTTATTTCTTCTTTGGTGTTTCTTTTTCTTCAAAAAGAGAAAGAGAATGCTGTTGAGGAGGATATAAAAGGGGAGGTAGATATTGTTGGTGTACCATATATTACAAATTCGATGCCAATTTCTGCTCCTGTAAATGAGGAATACTTGTTTGTTGTAAAGATGGTTGATTCCAATACTGATGTTAATGATTTAGTTCTATCTTTAGAGAAAGGTCCATCATGGTTGTCTTTAGACGAGAATGTTTTGTCTGGAACTCCTTTGGAAAGTGATAAAGGTACTTACAAGGTATCTCTTAGAGTTTCTGATGGTACTAATTCTTCTACAAAAGATGGATATATTTTAGTAGAATAATCAAATGAAATTAAAACTATTTGTTTTTTTAGGAATCTTTTCATTACTTTTAGTGTCTTTCTCTGCTGTGCTTTTAGTTACGAAGAATGTTTCTGGTTTTGATATGTTTGGTTCTAAGAAAGTTGACTGTGTACCTTACAATGTCTTTTTAGAGAAGGGTGAAAAGGATTATTCTGTTAAGATTTCGTGGTTAACAAAGGCAAAATGTTTTAGTTTTGTTCAGTATGGTATGGATTCAAAAGATATTGATATGATAGGGGTGGGTTCAAATTCTAAGGCTAAAGAGCATTCTGTTATCATTGAGAAGATCTCACCTTCAGAAAAATATTTCTTCTTGATTAACTCAGATGATCAAACATATGGTAATGGAGGTGTTCCTTTAGAATTTGTTTTAAACAATCTTTAAGATTTCTTTCTTAATTTGCTTATTGTTTTCTCTTCGAAATATTTCTTTGGATTGAATATTTTCCATGAGAGTATTTCCGCGGTTTTGTATGCTCCTGAGTTTACTAACTTTGAGATAACGACTCTGCCAAATGGTTTTGTATATATGTACCATCCAATAGTTAAGATTAAGAATCCAGCAAATATTCTACCTATTGTAGTATCAAATATTCCTGTATCTGGTGTTGTTGGAGTTGTTGGTTCTGTTGGTGTTGTTGATGGATTGTCACAATCTTGTTGTACAGAAACTATATATTCAGTTCTTAGAGAAGATGGGTCTGCAGGTATCTCTGTTGGAGTTACAACTACCTCGTTTTGATTTGATCCAGTTAATGCACTTGCACCAACTGAAGCTTGGAATGCAATTACTATTGATTTACCAGCATCTAAACTCCAACCTCCGGATTTGCTCCATACTATCTCTTTTGTTTCTCCAACATCTGTAACTTTTACATAATCATTGTCATTTGAAACAGTACCATTTATTTTTGTGCTTGCAGGAACATATGAGAATCCAAGTGGTAATTTGTCTTTAATTGATGATATTACTTGTGATGTAGTACTGTTATTTGTTGTTGTAATTGTAAAGAGAATCGTATTATTTGGACTTACTCTTTCAACACATTCTAAATTACCAGTATTTTTTACAGTAAAGTTTGATTTCTCATTTGTTGTTGGTATTTCTTCTTCTAAAGATTCTTTCGTTGGGAAGATTACTGATGTAGTAGTAGATCCAATTGAATTATTATTATCTTTTACATCCACTGTTATTTTTAATTCTCCTTCGTAACTACTGAGCTGTGAAAAATTTGTATCAGTTGTAAAGTTCTCTGATTTGTAAAGATCTTGTTGTAATATTGTTATTTCACCTTTAGAAGCATCTAATGTGAATCCATCTTTCATTGTGATGTTTGCAAAGCTCTTATTGAAAGAGAATAGTAGGGTAATTTTTGAATCATCTTTCAAATTACCTGCTTTAATTGTAATGTTTGAAAGTTTGAAAGTTTTGTTCTCTGTTTTGGTTTGTATTTGCATTTCATTTACATTTGAAGCTCCTTCTTTTTCTACTTCAATTAATCTTCTACAAACAGGGGAGTTTATCTGTTCTAAATTGCTATCTTTGCCTGTTGCAACGATATTTAGAGAAGAAGAGTCAAAATTGCTAAGTGTCTTTTTTATTGTTAGATTGTCAGGAGAAACAACATCTGGTTCTACAGCTTCATTATTTATTGTAAATGAATAATCTGTGTATGCTTTGTCGAATTTTGCTTCAATTGTAATCTCATCTGTTGTAGAGATTTTTCCTGTAACAATCTTTCCATCTTTGTCCTTAACTGTCATCTCGGAACATCTTGTGTCTTGTATTGTTTGTAATTGACATATCTGGAATAGATCTTGTTTTGTAGTACTTTTTAGGAGGTTTGTAGATAGTTTACTTGTAGAACATGCTGCTTTACATGTTTGATCCTCAGGAACAGTAATTGTTTCAAACATGAAGCCTCTTCTAGGATCTGTACATTCAGAAATTACGCTTGGGTCAATGTAGTAACAACCACAAGTTTTTGTTTTAGCAGTATCCCCATCTTTAGTGTCTCTTATTGAGTAGAAATATATAGCTACTCCGATCAAGATTAATCCTAGAATTCCAACGATTACGATTAAAATTGTTGTTATCTTCTTTGGTGCTCTTGTTGTTGTTACTCTTCTTACTTCATCCATTAGTGGCAGTCACAATTTTAAGGTTATTGCTATACAAAGTTTAAGTTAATAGCTATACAGTGTCAACATATACTTTTTAAAGATATGGACATATTAGTGTGAGTCCTAAATTACCATC
>JAAZOC010000030.1 GCA_012797935.1 Candidatus Microgenomates bacterium
AACCCTCAATCAAAACTGATTTCCCGACACCTGCTTCACCAACAACTATCGGGTTGTTTTTCTTCCTTCTACTTAATATGTTTATTAATTGCGAAATTTCTTTTTCCCTACCAATAACTGGATCAAGCTTACCCTTTCGAGCAAGATCTACAAGATCCACACCTAATGTATCAATTATCCCAATTGAATCATCCTCTTGGTCATTGAAGTTTGGCTTAGCTACAACACCAAGTGGATACCTAGCAAAAGCTGTAATCTTTTTCCTAAATAGGTCATATGTTAGACCAAATTTCTTTAAACTTTTAATCTTTGGATTATTGGAAAGCAAAAGAGCCATTAATACATGTTCTGTTCCAACATATACATGGGCCATTTTTTGTGAGAAATCAAATGATTTCCTAAGTATTTCTTTTACATCTTTAGAAAGAGAAAAAGATCTTGGAGAATTTGTATCACCTACTATCTCTACAATTTTACCGTTGAAAAGCACTTTAAGAAGTTCTCCTCTATCTATTCCCATATCTACAACAGCCCTTGTTGCAAGACAATCTTCATTCAAGATTATCCCAATCAAGAGGCTTATAGTTGAGATTGTTCTCTCTTTGAAATACTCAGATACAAAGGATGCATTCCTTATTGATGTCGTTGCATTTTTACTAAAAAAGGAGAATGCAAAATCTGTTGTTTTAGAAATATCTTCCTTCATACTATATTATACTACATAGAGAAAGAACTACTCTTTTGGACTTAGTTCTTCTTCGATTGCAGTATCAATAGCTGATGCCAATTCTTCTTTTGAAATTTCTGGCTTCTTCTCTTCTTCTACAGGACTCTTCTTAGTTGTTGCTTTTAAGCTCAAACCTAAGTGTCTTTCAGTAGATGAGATTGAAAGAATCTTAACTTTTACATCATCATCAACCTTAACGATATCAGATGGATCTTTTACTAATTTGTCTGAAAGTTCAGAGATATGAATAAGACCATTTAAACCTTCGTCTATTCTTACAAATGCACCATAAGGAACAACTTTTTGAACTTTTCCTGAAACAATATCTCCAACTTTGTATTTAGCAATAGCTTGAGACCATGGATCTTTAAGCAATCTCTTAACACTGTAAGCTACTCTCTTTCCACCATCAGATACACCAATTACCATAACTTTAACTTTTGATCCAACAGCATACATACTTCCAATATCCTCAACTTTATCCCATGAAAGCTCTGAGAGGTGAACTAAACCTTCTAATCCTTCTGCATTTACAAAGATACCAAATGGTGTAATACCACTTACTGTACCTTCAAGAATATCTCCTTCTTTTACCTTGTTTAATGTCTTTTCTCTTTGCTCTAAATCTCTAGATTGAGTTACCATCTTCTCAGAAAGAATAATTCTGTTCTTTTCTCTATCTAACTCAATAATTCTTGTTGAAATTTTTTCACCTACTAAAGAGTTTAATCTCTTTTGAACTTTGGAAGAGATATCTTTTCCAACCTGTCTAATACCATTTAAATATACTCTAGAAGCATCTAATTGGGATGTAGGAATAAATCCTCTAACATCCTTTCCTATCTCAACAATCAAACCACCATTGTTTGCTTCAACAACAACTGTTTCAACAACATCGTTATCTTTCTTAGCTTTTTCAAGTGTTATCCATGCACTAGCCTGTTGTGTTCTTCTAATTGAAAGGACTAATTGACCTTCTTCATCTTCAGGTTTAACAACATATACTAATATTGAGTCACCAACTTTCAAATCTCTCCAATCCAAAGTCTCACTCTTTAATTCTCTTCCAGCAACAATACCTTCAGATTTGTAACCAACGTCAACAACAACTAAGCCGTCTCTAACATCGACTACTTTACCATCTACGATATCACCTCTTGAAAATTTCTTAATTTGATTTGATTTATCAGAAAGAAAAGAATCTATCTGTGAATATAAATCTTGATTTTTGTTTGTTTTTTTATCCATAGGATTATCCTTTATGGTGATGCAACTCTTGCAGCTAGTAATTGCATACTACTTATATTATCTACTGCGAGATCGATTATATCACAAGATATTCTTTCTTTCCAACTACTCTTTCTCCAATAATTTTAAGATTTCAACTGAGAGCTCTTCGTAGGCTTTTTCATCTTGGAGTGAGGATAGGAAATTATCATCTTTTACTCTCAGAATTTCAGTCACCTTATATTCCCCTTTCACATTGATTGCATATATTTCATACTGTATCGCTTTCTTCCGATCCCAGATAAGAAAAACATCATTCTTATAAGAGCTCGTTGGTTCATATTCGTATAATTTTCCTGTTTTAGTAACTTTAACTAGATAATTATCCTTATTAATAGTATCCAAACTTTGAAGTTTCTTTGACAATTCCATGTTTTGATAATACAATATGCACCCAAGAAGTCAATCCGCTAGACATTTAGGAGGTGTAAGATGCCAGACCCCAAAGACAAAAAGGGGAAAGAGTTGAATAATTTCAACGAGGTACACACAGAGAAAAAAGGTGGACGGATAGATATCTTCAGGGGAAGTGGAGGAACAGACCCTTCTGACAGTAACGATTTAAAAGCTCATTCACATACAGTTATTATAGGCAAAGAAGTTGTCTACGATCGTGATGAGAACGGTACTGTCTTCACAGATAAGAAGTAATCCACAAACCCACAAGGAGGGATCCTTTTATACAAGGATTCCTCCTTAATATCCACTCACAAGATATTCTTTCAAAACAACCCTTTCCATATCTGGTTTCTTTGCCTTCAAAATATACCTTCCATACAATACAAAAGTAGAATTAACTTTGTACCAATCCCTCTTTGGATACAATTTTTCTAGATCGTGAGATATTTTTGTAGGGTTTGTATTCTTAGTTAAACCATACAACCTTGCTACTCTACTTACATGTGTATCTACAGCTACACCTTGATTTGCATGATACAAATCATTTAGAAACACATTAGCAGTCTTGTAACCAACTCCTGGTAATTTTATTAATTCATTTATATCCTTTGGAGGTATACCTTTGTAATCTTTCTCTAATATTTTAGATGCTTCGATTATATGCTTTGATTTTGTTCTAAAATAGTTAATACCCCGTACAGTATGTTCAATATCTTTGTTGGAAGCTTTACTCATAGATTTTGCATTGGGATATTTTTCAAACAATTTTTCTGTAACCTTATTCACCTGCCTATCGGTAGTCTGTGCTGAAAGCAAAATACAAATAAGGAACTGAAATGGTGTTTTCCAGTTACGAAGCTCTGTAGTAGCCTCAGGAAAAAGTTTTTCAATCTCATCGAGTAAACAGATAGCTAATTCTTTTTTCTTCATTTCAAGCCCTCCTGCAACCTCTTAACATAGTTTTCGCCAACAGCATCTGATAGAACATCAAATATCCTTGGAAACTTCTCTACAATCTTCTTAAATGCCCCTTTAACTTCCAAATTATGGAACTCTACTCTTTTACAGCTGTTTGCAATCGAATCACCTAAACGACATCCTAATTCATACATAGTATCTTTATCATTCTCATGTAAACTTTTCTTGTAGATTTTCAAATCATCTTCACTAACAATACTATCACTGTACATATCCTTCATAATTTCCTCTATTCCAAT
>JAAZOC010000031.1 GCA_012797935.1 Candidatus Microgenomates bacterium
AAATATATAGAGATTGATGATCTAAAAAGGATATACAAGCCAAGCAAAAATGTTTCAGTAAAAGCTTTGGATGGTGTTTCGTTTTCAGTTGATGAGGGTTCATTCATATCTATAGTTGGAAGTTCTGGATCTGGAAAATCAACTTTCTTAAATGTTTTAGGAGGTTTAGATTGGGATTATTCAGGAAAAATAATAATTGATGGAAAAAATATCAGAGATTACAATCAAAACTATTATAGGAGGTATGTAGTAGGAACAATCTTTCAACAGTTTTACCTTATACCTTCACTTACAGTTGAAGAGAATATTTTGCTTCCTCTAAAATTTCAGAGAAATATTAAACAGGTAAATGTAAAAGAACGATTGGAATATCTACTTGAAAAAACAGGTCTTACAAACAGAAGAAAACACTATCCTAAAGAACTTTCAGGTGGACAAGCTCAGAGAGTTGCGATAGCTAGAGCACTAATTGATTCTCCTAAAATAATCTTAGCTGATGAGCCAACAGGTAATCTTGATAGTCATACGGGAGAAGCAATCCTTGATTTACTAAAATCTTTAAACAAGAGTGAGGGTATTACAATGATATTAGTAACACATGATGGCAAGATATCTAAAGAAACAGAAAAGACAATAACATTAGTAGATGGAAAAAATGTTTAAATATGCATTAGATCTTGTTCTAAGAAGAAAATTAAGGACATTCCTTACAAGTTTAGGAATTACCATTGCAGTTATGTTGATGACATTTATTCTTTTTGGAATGACTGATCTTAAAACAGCAATATTAAGCGAATTTACAAGTAGGTTTAATCAACAAGATCTCTATGTATCTGGAAAAGATAATCTTTCTTTTAGTGGTATGGCAGTCGCTCCTTCTAAAAACAAAGAAGAGAAGAAAGAAAAAATCATGAACAGTAAAACAGTCGAAGATATAAAGAAAATAGATGGTGTACTCGCAGTAGAACCAATGCTTTCTATTGATGGTTTAGATATGTATTTAGAAAATGATAAAACACCATATCCACTTAAATATGTTGCAAGTGCTGATCTTAAAGGCACGCATCAAATATACAAAAAGTTCCATGGAAATGATGATACACTTGGTGATAATGAAATTTTTGTTAGTGACTTTGTAGTAAGCTTCTTTGAAACTACAAATGAAGACATTATTGGTAAGAAAATTATTGCAAAGAGCTCTTCTAGTGGATCATTCTTCTCTTTTGTTCCGAAAAGCATGATGAACAAAGAGTATAGCTTTACTGTTAAAGGAGTTGTTGAAACAGGAAACGATGCTTTCTGGGTAAACAATAATACAGCATTGAATATGCTTGTTGATTTAGGAGACTTTGAAAACAAAGAAGACTATTTAAACAATATCGGATATTTTCAATTACTTGTTTCTACTAAAGATGGTACTACTGAAGATATTGAAAAGAAGTTGAAAGACGATATGGGGTTGTATGTAATATCTTCAGAATCAATACTAAGTTTGATTGAAACTATGACAGCTGGATTAACAATAGCTCTTGTACTCTTTGGGTCTATCTCTGCACTTGTAGCCTCTATTGGAATTATAAATACTATGGTAATGAGTATTTACGAGCAAACAAAAGAGATTGGAATAATAAAAGCAATGGGAGCTTCAAATATCCAAGTGTTAGTTATCTTCCTTATTCAGTCTGGAATTATTGGCTTCATTGGAGGTGCCTTAGGTTTGACAATAACATTTTTGATGATGAAAGTTTCCGATCCTTTGATTGTAAATATCTTGAATGAACAAGGATTCTCAGGCTTGGATAGCTTCTTTCACTTCCAACCTTTAAATGCATTGTATATAACACTTAGCAGTATATTAGTTGGAGTCCTAGCTGGCATATACCCTGCTAGAAAGGCATCAAAACTAGATCCAGTAGTTGCGTTGAGATACGAATAGTCTTACTCTTCGTTTTCTTCTTCCTCTTCCTTATTATTCTCTTCATTACCTGCAGGTATAAGTAATCCAAGCATTAGCAAGAGAAGTAGAATTCCAAAGAAACTTCCGATAATTATTAATGCAAATATCATACTTACTTATACCACGATGGTATTGATTATAGCTATAACTCCAAGAAGAAAT
>JAAZOC010000004.1 GCA_012797935.1 Candidatus Microgenomates bacterium
ATTTCAATGTATACATGCTAACAAATTCAATCTCAGGTATTAGCTCTAATGTACAATCGAAATCAGTAGCACCTTCAAATAGCTCAGGTGGATATTCATCTAGTCATTTTGGTTCAGGAGGAAGTGGTTTTAGCGGAGGAATGAGTGGCGGCGGTGGTGGTGGCGGTGGTGGTGGAAGTTGGTAATATTACCACTTCACAGTATATCCCTTCATTACTGTTCTAAGATATGCATATATGTAGAATACTCTGTACACGACCTTTTTTACAGGATAGTCCATTAAATGCATATATGTAATTTTCTTACCTCCAAAGCTTTCTTTAAAATTATTAACTCCAATCCATGGGTGTCTCTTTCCAGCATAGCCTTCTGGTAACATGCCACCAAAAAGGTCAAGAACTTCACAGTTCAAGCTCTTACCTAATTTAACTGATTCCCAGAATAGAATATATGGCATTCTGATATTCTTCTCCCTAAATTCAGAGTCACTACCTGCCTGATATATATGAATATATTTCCCAAAAACAGTACATTGCCAAATACTAACAGGGATACCTTTAAAATACCCTACTATCATGTAAAAAGAATTACTCTCTATCTGTTTCCTAAACTCATCAAAAAGAGATTCAATTGATTTACCTACAAAACCTTTTTTCATCTCTGTTTGAATGTAGAAACTATTAAACAGATCGAATTGAGAATCATCATTGAATATCTTTACTGAAACATCTGGGTTCTTCATTAATTTGTTTAAATTATTCCTTGTTGAATCGGTCATATCATGTCTTAGTTCATCTTCTGATTTTCTTAGATCAAAATACTGTGATATCAAAGCATCAATATTCTGTATTGGAGCTTTTACAAAGCCAAGTTCGTCGTAGATACTTGAAAGAAGAGTATTCTTTTCAACCAGCGGTGCGACTCTGTACATAAAACAATTCTCATTCTTAGCTAACTCCTTACAGAAAGAAAATATATCAATCCAATTCTCTTTTGATTCATTCAATAGAAGTGGTGAATGTTTAAATTCTAGAAATTTACCAAAAAGTTTTGTAGATCCAAAACTTCCGACTAAAATACCAATAGTTTGCACATCTTGTTTAATAACAAATCGGAATGCCTTCGGATCATAATTCTTTTCGTGATGAAATCTGAAACTACTGTTTAAAAAGGAATAGCTAGTAAAAGACTTTACTAAAGAATCCCACTCACTATCTGTTTGTGGTTCAACAAAAGTTAAACTCATTCTCTATTTATTAAAAATAAACAAGGTTTTTTCCCTAGCTCAACTCTTTCTTTTTTCCACTGTCCTACTCTCTTTGTCACTATTTTTTGCTCTTCTCCCATAATATCATATGCAACGCAGAGAAGTGTCTCTCTCTCACAAACATCCAAGATATCCTCAAATATAGATTGATTTCGATATGGAGGTTCCATAAAGATTTGTGTTTGTCCTCTCTGAATGCATAACTTTTCTAAGAATTTAATCTCTCTTCTTTTTGCTTCACTCTCTTTGTTAAGATAACCATTAAATGCAAAACTTTGACCATTTAAACCAGAAGACATAAGGGCAAGAAGGATCGAAGATGGGCCAACAAGTGGCACCACTTCAACACCAAGTTCTTGTGCTTTTTTAACAACTCTAAATCCAGGATCAGCAATCGAAGGTATTCCTGCATCTGATATTAATCCAATATTATTCCCATCTTTAAGTGGTCCAAGTAACTCAAAAATATCAGAATCTTTTGAGTGCTCATTAAATTGCATAATTTCAATATCCTGAATCTTTTTTAATAATGGTAAGTCTTTTAAAAATGCTCTTGTTGTTTTTGGGGTTTCAGAGATGAAAAAAGAAAGTGAGGAAACAAGGGAAATATCTTTATCTAAAAGTATTGAATCCATAGTATTAGAACTGATTGGTGTTGGTACTAGGTAAAGTTTTCCGTATTCCATATTAATATGTTCTTTCAAAATTATGATCAATATCCTCAATATTTAACTTCCAAATTGCAGGTCTCCCATGAGGACAACTATATGGATTATCACACTTTGAGAGATCATTGAAAAGAGAAAGCATTTCTTCTGTTGAAAGCTTCTGACCAGCTCTAACACTTCCATGACAAGCTATTGTTGCTAATATATCATCTTTTCTCTTTTTAAAATTTTTACTCAAAACACTAAGATTTTCATCCAAAGAGAATATTTCTTCAAAAAGTTTTGCAAAATCTGTATCTGAGAACTCGGCAGGAATGGTTTTAATCAATATTGTTGTGTCCTTACAATCAAAAAAGAAACCAAGTGATTCAAAAAATTCCCTGTTCTCCTCTAAGAAAAGGATTTCATTCTTTTGAAATCGAATCTCAGTTGAAACTAAAAGATTCTGAAGATTAGAAGTAATATCTTCTCTTTTTTGTAATTTCTCAAAGTTGATCCTTTCAGCAGCAGCATGTTGATCAACTATCCAAAGTTTTTCATTAAGAAATTCAACCACCAAATATTTATTAAATATCTGGAATATCTTAACAATATCTTGCCTCTCTTCTTTTTGTATTTCTTGAATATCTTCCTCCTTTGGTTGACTCAAAATCTCCCTAGAAAACAGAAGGCTGTCTTGTATGGAGTGTGAAGTTTTTGGTTGATATGAATTTGTTGGTTCATAGTAAGATTTTGTAGAGCTTGTGTTCTTTTGGTTAAAAGTATCCCTTAACATTGAGAAGTCAGTTTTTCTATTCTCCTCTACTTTGTTGTATGAGAGTTCCTTTTCTAAAGTATGTTTAACAGCGTCTTCAACTGCCTTGTAAATTCTAAACGGATTTTCAAAACGAACCTCTTCCTTTCTTGGATGGACATTAATATCTACTAGTTCGGGATTTATTGAGATACTAAGCACAAAATCGATTTTTTCTCCAAATGGTAAGTATCTTGAGTAACCTTCGTAGACTGCTCTAACGATACCCTTGTCGCTGATTGCTCTTTTGTTAATGTATATATTATTAAAAGAGGATTTATTCCTATGGAGCGAAGGATGAGAGATATATCCATTGATACTAATTCCAGAGCCAGCAAAGAACACTTTCAATGCATTAGTTGTAAATTCTTCACCAACAATATCTTTCAATCTTTCAATTGATATTTCCCCTGTCTTTGAGTTTTGAATACTTTTCAAATCTTCAACTCTTTTTCCATCCTTTTCTAAAACAAAATGAATATTTGGATACACAAGAAAATATTTACTTAGGATTTCATATATTTTTCTGTACTCTGTTGATGGAGATTTAAGATATTTTTTTCTGGCTGGGATATTGTAGAAGATATCTTCAACCTTAATACTTGTACCTTTTTCCTTAGCAGCACTGTTTACACTTGATTTTCCTTCTTCTGTGAAGGTAATTTTGCTTCCAGTTTCTTCGTTTGTAAATCTCGATGTAAGAGAAACTTTTGCTACTGAAGTTATTGTAGACAGAGCTTCTCCACGAAAACCCATACTCAACAAAGAATTAAGGTCTTCAATACTTTTCAACTTTGATGTCGTATGAGCATCAAAAATATGATCTACATTCTCCCTTGGTATACCAAAACCATCATCATTAACCTCAATGCTCTCTATTCCACCTCCAGTTATTTTTACAACTATCTCTGTAGCTTCTGCATCAATACTGTTGTCAACAAGCTCTTTAACTACAGATGCAGGTCTTTCAATAACCTCCCCTGCAGCTATTTGATTAACAACCTCTGGTGTTAATTTGTTCAATTTGTAATTATTCATACATACATTCTAACATAACCGAGAATCTGCTAGAATCATACGATGGAAAACTTTAATCTTCAATCTAAATACAAACCTTCTACAGATCAACAAAGAGCTGTTGATTCAATAGTGAACGGTATACAAAATGGTGATGAGAAACAGACAGTACTAGGTGTAACAGGTTCTGGAAAAACATTTGTCATGGCAAATATTGTAAACAAACTGAACAGGCCTGCTTTAATACTCTCACATAACAAGACATTAGCGGCACAATTGTATGAAGAGTTTAAAGATTTCTTTCCTGATAACTCTGTAAAATATTTTGTCTCTTACTACGACTACTACCAACCAGAAGCATATATACCTGCTAAAGATCTTTACATTGAGAAAGAGTCTGAAGTAAACAAGGAAATTGAAAACTTAAGATTTGGAGCTATGAACTCAGCATTAACAAGAAGAGATACGATTGTAGTTGCTTCAGTATCATGTATTTACAATATTGGAGCTCCAGATAACTATGAGAACAAATCCCTTTCTTTTAGAGTTGGGCAAGAAATACAGATATCACAAGTAGCTTTGGATCTTGTTGGAATGAGATATCTAAGAGATACAATGGATTTTACAAATGGAGTATTCAGAATATCTGGAGATATTATTGAGATATATCCTCCATACGAAGAGGTCTCTTTGAGAATTGAACTTTGGGGGAACAGAATTGAAAATATTTCTAAAGTGCATCCTCTTACAAAACAGAAGCTTAGTTCAGAAAAAGAAGTTTTAGTATTCCCTGCAACATCTTTAGTATATTCTCCAGATATAATTGCAGGTGCTGTTACAAATATTGAGAGGGATCTTAAACAAAGAGTAGATTTTTTAAGAAATATTGGAAAAGATATAGAAGCATACAGATTAGAGCAGAAAACAAACTACGATATCGAGATGCTAAAAGAAGTTGGGTATTGTAAAAGTATGGAGAACTATTCGATATATTTTGATGGGAGAAAAACTGGAGAACCTCCATATACTCTTTTAGACTACTTCCCAAAAGATTTTCTACTTTTTGTTGATGAGTCACATATCACAATTCCACAAGTTGGTGGTATGTACAACGGAGACAGAATAAGGAAAGATAATCTAATTGAATATGGTTTTAGATTACCAACAGCTAGAGATAATAGGCCTCTTAATTTTAATGAGTTCTTAAAAAAGATTGGTACTACAGTATATTTCTCAGCTACCCCATCTGAATGGGAATTGCAAGATAGCAACATGAGGATTACTGAACTTCTAACAAGACCAACTGGCTTGCTCGATCCAGTTGTAGAAGTAAGAAAAACAGAAGGACAGATTGATGATGTCATTTCAGAAATAAGAAAGAATGTAGAGAAAAAACAGAGAGTTCTAGTTACAACTTTAACAAAAAAGATGGCTGAGGATTTGACTGCATATTTGAAAGACTTGGATATCAAGGTACAGTATTTACATTCAGATATAGATACTGTCGAAAGAGTAGATATTCTTAGAGATTTAAGATTGGGTGAATATGATGTAGTTGTTGGAATCAATCTTTTAAGAGAAGGTATCGATTTACCAGAGGTTTCTTTGGTAATTATCTTAGATGCAGATAAGGAAGGTTTCTTGAGATCGAAAACCAGTTTAATACAGACAATAGGAAGGGCTGCAAGGCATGTAGAAGGAAGAGTAATTATGTATGCAGACAAAATTACTGACAGTATGAAATTTGCTCTAGAAGAGACAGAAAGAAGAAGAAAGTATCAAGAAGAATACAATACAAAGAATGGCATTACACCAACCAGTATCGAAAAAGAGATTCGTGGGAGATTAGTAGAAGAAAAAGAAACTTTGGAAGAAGTTGACATTGATATTGAAAAAATGGATACAAAGCAAAAGAGATTGTTAATAAAAGATTATGAGAAAAGAATGCTCTTAGCTGCAGATTCTTTACAATTTGAAAAAGCTGCTGAGTTAAGAGATAAAATAAAAGAATTAAAAAGTGAGATATCATAAATTATCACATTAAGAATATGCAAAGAGGTATTTTAGTATTAGGGAAAGAGGAACTACAAAAAGTAAAAGATTTGATAAATCAATCTACTTGTTCTAATTCTCTCCTTTGTGGAAAAATACAAGACGCATACGAACACATACAAGAAGAAAATAGAATATTTGTATCTGAAGAAGAATTGGAGGATATGTTAGATAGTATTGGTATAGAAGAGAACGATATGATAACAAAGAATACAGTTGAGAAAATAAACAATCAACTTAGAAATCTTAGAGGAATTTAGTTGCAAGATAACAGAGATA